>CAYRFA010000001.1:0-16564 GCA_964423435.1 uncultured Gammaproteobacteria bacterium
GAACTCTGGGGAACGCCTCATCTCATGTTTACCCGCCTATCGACGCTCCCTCATCATCTCATCCAAACGATGTTATTTATGGCGATCCTTCTTTTGTTATTTGATGAAAAACAAAAACTTCGACCATGGCTGCAAAATGGTCTTCTTACCCTCTGTACTGCCCTCCTCACCCTGCTTCAACCGATCATGGTGGGAATGCTGACAGGAGCATCTGTGTGTACGAAACTTTTTTTTGAAAGGAAAAAACAATGGGGAAAGATCATTGCGTTATCTACAGCATTTCTTTTTTCATTTACAATCATGTTTTTTGCATTTCAAGGAGAACCGCATATCCAGCTCAGGCTTTGGGAAAAAACACAGCAAACGCTCACGACAGTTTCATTTCTTTTTCTTTCCATCGGCCCCATTCTTCCGTTAGCAATTATCGGCATGTGGATTGCGATGAAAAAAAGAACACCATTTGGAATAACTGGCATTTTTGTTGTTCTCGGTGGATATTTCCTTTTTTATTTTCGCGGGATCGATGAATTACTAGGAATTACTAATGTCAGAGTTCTCTTTCCGGGAACTATTTTATTTCTCGCATGGTTTGCAACGCTCGGCATCCAAACGCTTTCCCGCAAAAAACCGATGATTGAAGCACTCTGCGTTGCCCTATTTCTTCTTGCGGTATCTCCGACCGTTATCTGGGAAGTACAGCAGAAAATTCATTCAGACGGATCAAACACACCTATCCAGTATATTCCAACATCTACAATGAAAGCATATGATTTCTTAACAAAACAAACACCATATACAACCGTTGTCTTAGGAAATCCGGATACATATACCAATTATCTCATTCCAGCACTCACTGGACATGTGAGCGTCACCGGACATCCACTCTTAACCATCAATACAGATGAAAAAAATAGACTTTCTAAAACTTTTTTTACCGGCATTATGGATGTACAGGCGGCACAACAGTGGCTTGCAAAAGAGCGGGTAACTTATGTTGTTTTTACTGATGGTGACGGGTCAAAAAAAGCGTTTGAAGAAGCGTATCCGTTTCTTACCGCTGTATTTTCAACTCCGACTGCAGCGGTGTATCGAAATAAATAATTTTTTGCTTATATTTGCACTGCTCTCCTACCGTCAGCAAATTGACTGATCAGTACATTTAACAACGTTTGATAGGGAATATTGCTTTTTTTTGCTTTTGCTTTCACCTTGAGCAAATCCCCTTGATTCACCCGAATAGTTATTCTTCTTGATTTCTTCAGTTCCTGAAACTGTTTTGCTGCAGACTCGAAGAATTTCCTCGTCTGTTTGACGTCGATTGATGGCATATACTCACCTGCTTCCAAAGCCTGCTCTATCCGTGTTTCCTGCTCATCAAGTGATGGATTGTGTATTTTCATAGTTTCTTACTTTTTTAAATATTTTTTCGTCAATACCCTGCTCGGGTAGACGGTTATTAAAAAAATAACTCCTTTCTTTGTATTCAGAACATACGGTACTGCATATATATATTGATTTATTTGAACCGCAAGTATCCGTTGATGAGGATACTTCTTTGTATTTTTGTGGTGAAAATCGGCAACGATATTTCCTTCACCGATTGCTTCAACCACCTCTTCAAATCCAATCCCTCGCGCCTCTTGCAATACAAGATTTTTCTCTTCGCTAAAATCAATTCTGTATTGCATCATAGATATGATATCCGAATGTACATCCGTTGTCAATACTAATACTCCTACCGGAGCGGTGTATAAAATGAATAAATAGCAGCGTCGGTGTTACCATAAATTTGCCGTAGAAATGGATATACGGTCGGAAGATCAATATTTTCCATATCCAATTTTTCCTCAGGACCCACAAATATATGTGTGATTCCCTCTTTCACTATCCATGCATATGCCTTTTTTGGATCCATGTTCCCTTGATAAAATTCTTTCGCTATCACAAGTTTTTCCTCTTTATACGACGTATTTTCATGCCCGACATACACCAGTCTTCCTGTTCTGGCTGGGATAAAATTTCCTGCTGTAATTTCAGTAAGTACAACAGAATTTTTATCAGTTTTTGCATCAATAAATGCGATTGCATCAATAAATCCTTTTGACGGGTACACGATATAGTTATTCATAGGAATTGCTGGCCATCCTGCAATGATTTTTTGATCAATAAAATCTTTTTGCCAAAAGTATTGGTGATACATGGCAGTAATGCCATAGAGAATGAACATAAAACAACCAGCATACAAAAACATACTGATATATGGTTTTTTTCGACACAGAAAAACACACGTAGAAAACACATATGCCGTCAGTAGTCCTAATGGGATGTATGCTGCCATTTCGGTAAACCGTAACGGGTGTTGGATGGGTTTAATGAGCATCATAAGAACAACGAGCGGCACGCCAATTGCCCACGCGACGATCGGATACCATTTAGTATCTTTTTTCCACAGGACTATCCCCGCTCCGAGAAGTCCGAGCGGTAAACTAATCCCAAGTGTTTTGAGATATTCAAAATAGGAAAATCTGGTCGGATGCAATACTTCAAAATCAATAAGCCGTTTCCACGGATATTGAGAAAGTAATGGAAGAAAATACACAATTGTCCACACACTCATAATCATAATTAAGACACGCGGCCACCTGGTCGATGTACGATTATCAATCGTACTTAACAAAACGTATATTCCATACACCATCATTAAAGCCTGAGGCATGGAAAGACCAACAAGCATCGCAAGAATGCCCAAAAATATCCAATTTTTCTTTGTAGGAATGGTCATCACAAGAAACAATAATCCTGCTTGAGCAGCAAGAATATGAGGGATAAAGGTAATTCGTTGTAAGGGCTCCAAAACCGTCCACCAGGGCATATAATTATTAAACCGCCATCCACCGCCATCAAGAGACGCAATGAGCGGCCACCCAGCTGATGTAACGACCAATAAAAATGCTATAACTTGCCAAAAACCTGACGTAAAAAGTTGCGCTCCCGCCCAAGCAATAAGAGTAAAAAGAAATATTCCCAAGACAGCACGCGCAACGTGATACGCGCTAGGAATTGCAAACGATACATCGGGAATAAATCGACTAGCCTGACCTAACAATAAATACAATTCATGAATAATCGTTCCATGGTGCGGCTCATTGGTATAAGTCTCATGCAAGAGCCACTTCCCATCATACCCCTGCCTGATGCGCGAGAGATAAAAATTGTAATCCGTGTAATAATTATGGACAAGTTCAAAGGATCGCGAGGAAGTAAGTTTCTCACTTTGTTGTAGTTCATAAAATGAAGGTGCTAATGAGAAAAGAACAAAAGAAAAAATAATAATCGCCCACCATGTCCGCATGGTTTTATAATACCAAATAAATCGCTTGCAACGCTACTGAAAACTTGCTACTGTACAGTCAATGAAAAATCGATATTCTTCCCTCTTTCCTCTTCTTGCCATCAGCATCACCGTTATTTTATGCATCGCAATTGCAGCAAGCTACATCAACACAGCAAACAGGAAAAGTGTTGTTATCATTCCCGGTGGCGTGACGTACACAGGAAGATAACAAATTAACAAAATGAAATACAAAAAATATATTATTCCTTTTATATTTTTAACCGGGTTTCTTCTTCGTATGGTATTTGTTCCCAACCCTGGTTTTGAAGCAGATATGTCATTTTGGAAATCCTGGGGGCTTGCTCCTTACGATCACGGCCTTGTCTGGAGCATGTTTAACACCAATAATAACTATCCCACTCCATTTGCATATCTCTTATGGTTTATTACCGGCATCTACAGTCTGTTTGCCAATCCACATAACTACAATGAATTCTGGAGCAACACAAATCTTCTCTTTTTAACGCTCATGAAACTTCCTGCGGTACTCGCTGATCTTGGCATCGCAGGCGTTTTATTGTGGTTTACCAAAAAAACACCGTGGGGAATTATTCTTGCTTCTTTATATTTATTTTCTCCGCTCTCCATTTTTGACAGCGCCGTTTGGGGACAAGTCGATAGCTTGGGTGTGTTTCTTTTTCTTATTGCAGTCATCTTCGCTATTACTAAAAAACCATTTCTCGCTGGAATGTTTTACATGATTGCGCTTATGACCAAACTGCAAAACATGATTTATGGCCCACTTTTTTTTCTGTTCATCTGGCAGCTTCTCGGACTGAAAGAACTTATCAAAGCAATTGCCGGATCGGTGCTTTTTTTCTTTTTATTAAATATAGAATTTCTTTTATCAGGAAATATGGCCCGTGTAATCACGTCTTTGACAGTGAACTATGATTATTTCCCCTATTTATCCCTTAACTCCTACAACATCTGGTGGCTTGTCGCGAAAGGAAATGGCATGGGAATATCTGACAAAATACTCACTGTAGGAATTATTAACGCCAAAACCATGGGGCTTATTCTCTTTGCAAGCACGTATCTATTAACTGTAGTTAATCAACTAAAAAAAGGCGCGTCATCATTCTTTTTATCTCTTACCCTTGTTGTTGGCGCGTTTTTCTTTTTTCAAACAGAGTCTCATGACCGCTATTTATTCCCCGCGTTTGTGTTTGGATTATTTTGGATCATTGGCTTTGTAAACGAACACCTAACCATAAAAGAAAGAACACATTTCTGGACTACCAGTATATTCCAAAATACTGTTATTGGGTATATTTTGTTCACTATTTTATACTTTCTTAATCTTCACACTGCATTTATCGCAAATTATCCGAACAATGGTATCCAAGCGCTACTTTTTCTCAACTGCCCATCATGGACTATTCCCTTGTCCATACTTCTTACCATTGGATATATTGGGTTTTTGGTCACACGATGTTCATTTGTTATTTTGTACGGAGTTGTCATTCTTCTTACCGTTTTTGGCCTTAACACACAACTTTTATTGAAAAAACCAATTTCTCTAACGACACTCTCTCCTGTCCACCAGGAGCAGCAGTATGGAAGACTATCTATAAACATGCCCGTCAATGCAAAATATGAAAACTGGAAAACATGGGACAGGTTGTCAACGCAATATTTTTTCTTTCAATTAGGTCTCGGTACACACGCAAACAGCAAAATTATCTACCATATCGGAAAACGCTTTACAAAATTCTCAACTGATTACGGCATTGATACGGAGGCAGGCGGACAAGCAAGTGTTGTCTTTGAAATCTATGGAGACAACACACTGTTATTTCGATCGGGTATCATGAAACGCTATGACAATCCAAAACACACAGAGGTAGATATCACTGGATTTAATTATTTAACACTCATTGTCACAGACGCGGAAAATGGCAATATCGACGACCATGCAGACTGGCTTAATCCAGTTCTAAAACCATAAAATATGAAACGAATAGATACAATTATTGCAATTTCGCTTCTTCTTTTATCAATTAGTTTTACTCTTTGGTTTTACCGAGCTGAGCCAACAACAACCATTGATCCCAATGACAATTCATTTCAATATGCACTTGTCGATCGAACAAACCAAATGTGGGATTATGCTTCCCGCACGTGTCAAAAAAATCTATTTAATGTTTTTTGCTCTCTATCCATTCTTACCAATCACTGGGTTCCTAACTGGGCAGAGGGGTATAACCTTCCCTACTATTATTCTCACATCCCGCAAATATTTATTGTTGGATCATATCGTTTGATTGCTCCACCTGTTTCTTTGTTTCAATATTATCACTTCATCATTTATCTTTTACTATGCTTTTTTCCATTATCACTGTTTCTTGCATTCCGTATTCTCAAATTCCCCTGGATTACCGCAGGTATCGCAGCACTCCTGGCGTCACAGATTTCAACAGATGGACTCTATGGTATTGACCAATCGTCATTCTTGTGGCGTGGCTGGGGACTTTCATCGCAGCTTTTTGCGCTCTTATGGTTGCCTCTTACCATCGCATCAATCATCCAATATACAAAAGAATCCTCACGGAAATTATTGTCTCTCTCTGTTTTATTTCTTGTCTGCACAACTGCAGGACACCTCGGGATTGGTATGATGGCATTTTTAGCAATCCCCATTATTTGCCTGTCCCAAACACTTATGTCCATTTTAGAAAAACAGAGAATAATTCTTGAAGCATCCATTCAGGCAATAAAGCAGATAGTGCTCCTTGCTCTTCCACCGCTTATTATCTTGTCCTACTGGGTCATTCCAGCATTCCTTCACAATAATTTTCATAATATCTCTGTCTGGGATCCGGTGTGGAAATTTAATTCATATGGAGCAAAAGAAGTTATAACCATGTTTGTAAACGGACAACTGTTTGATTTTGGAAGATTTCCACTATTTACCATGCTTGTTATTATTGGATTGTATGTAACAATACAAAACGGGTTTTCTCTTGCTTTTCTTTTTCTTTTTTTCTTTTTGTTATTTTTTGGCCGCACGACCTGGGGAGGACTGCTCAATTTCATTCCTGGCATGAGCGAGTTTCATCAACATCGTTTCATTGTGGGCGTACACCTTACTGGATTATTTCTTGCTCCTCTTGGACTTGCATGGCTCTTAAACATCATAGCATCGTTACATCGTTACTTCGTAAGTTCATTACTTCGTTTATTTGTTTATTTGTTTATTGGCTTATTCGTTTATTGGCTTATTGTTTCACAAACTATAAAATATGCATCATACAACACCACGCTTATCCGACAGGCTAATGAACAATACTCAAAAGCAAAACCTGATTTTGATCTATTACTCACAACGCTTAAAAATCTCCAAAATTCAAATCCAGGGCGTGTCTATGCACTCCGAGGATCTGAAGGAAAAGCATTCGAAATCGCCTCGACCCCCTACTACATGCAATTATCAACGTACGGAATTCCAACGGTGCTCTGGCTACCAGAAACCTGGAGCATGAACTCTGATACGGAACAATTTTTCAGTGAAGACAATCAATCACACTATAATCTGTACAACATCCGCTATGTGGTAACTCCCCCAACAAAAAAACAGCAAACTTTCTGGAAACTTGTCACAGAGACTGAACACTGGAAGTTGTATACCGTTGAAACAGACGGGTATATCACAGTTGGTACCGCACCAAGTGTCGTAACAAGTAAAAAAACAGATCTCATCAATCTCGTTCATCTCTGGATCCAATCCGACTATCCAAAACAACAAATTCATCCTGAATTATCAGCAATACATACATCCCTTCCTCATTTTACTATGCTTGATCCCGTCACGTATCGCATTCCTGATGGCATAACGCACTCTCTTTTTCAAGATGTTCCCAGTTACGTAAGTCCATTAAGTAACTTAAGTGACTTAATAAAAATAACTTCTCAATCATCGGATGCCGATATGGTCTTTCGATCAACTGTAGAAATAAAAAAACACTGTCCCACTTGCGTCGTTATTCTCAAACAAACCTATCATCCAAATTGGAAAATCACTGTGAACGGCAAAAAAATACAAACGATAAACGTCTTCCCGTCCTTTATTGGTATACGACTGGAAATACCCGGGACATATGACATTACTTTTTCTTATTAAAACAATCTCTCTACTCTCTTGACACATTCTATTAACCGTGTACACTAAAAGAAGTATAGGAAATACTATGCCATCACGACCGTCTGCCAGAAAAAAATCAAAATCCCTCAATACGGTTATTTCTCCAGCTGGTATTGTTACCCTTCTTGTTATTATTGCGCTTATTTCCGGAGGGATATATCTTTCTTCCCGTCGAAAAGCGCCTACAAAAACAACGACAAGTATAGTAAAGCCAACACCAAAACCATATCCACTACCGCAAGGACCGCAAACATATCCTTTTAGCTATGGAAGCGCTGTCACAGGACCAAAACCATCCGAAGTTTTAATTAATCCCTATGATCCAAAGAAAGATGAAAAACAAACCTTCACCGTCAAAGCAAAATATGACAAACCCATCACCTATGCGGCTATTGATTTGGAAACAGATCATGGAGTAAAAACATATCCCATGCAGCGCATTTCCGGAATAGATACAGATGGCGTATGGGAAGTAACAATTACCACAATAGATACGCATGATTATATTTACAATGTTGGGTTAGATTTCCGTAGCAACACGATAAAAACATCAACAAAACCAGAATTGACGCTGCGCGCATATTGATATGAAACGACTTTCGATCATTCATTATTTTTTCATTATCATGATCAGTGCCGGAATATACACCATAGGATCACCCGTGTATGCAACTACCTGCAGTCAAACAAACTCCTCTGGAACATTTTCACAAACAACAGCTTGCTCATTTGCAACGTCTCTTCCTGGAGTTGATTATGGAACAGGATCAACAAATACTGCTGTTCTCAGTGTCTCCAACAGCACATTAACTGTCGCAACAGGAACTACCATTGCAACAGGAACAATCAGCATTGGGGCAAGTGGCATTGTGTCAATCGTCGGAACAGTCAAGCTGAATACCCCACTCTACTGGACAGATACTGATGGCGATACCTATGCAGCTGATCCGGCATCAACACCAGTGTCATTTACCGGAGGAACCGGAAAAGTACGAATGTCGCAATTAGCAAGCACTACAAATTATGATTGTAATGACGCAAGTGCATCAACCTATGCAAATCTTACGTGTTATCAAGACGCAGATGGTGATACCTATTATTCCACTTCCTCACACTCGGTCTGTGGCGGTGCAACCTGTGCAGCTGCTGGCGAATCTGCAACTGTAGGAACAGACTGTTGTGATACGGATAATAGAGCAAAACCAGGACAAACAACATATTATACAACCGCAAGAACAACCTGCGGCGGATATGACTTTAACTGCAATTCAAGCGAGGAACAACAGGAAACAGGAAATGTAATTCTTGGTACATGTACTAGCAACGGAAGTGCTTGTGTATTTGGTGGCGGTGGAAATGGCGGTTGGACAGGGAGTGTCCCAGGTTGCGGGAATTCGGCTGAATACCAGGATGGGGGTTGCTGTCCGTATAGTGCTGGTGATTGCCCCAGCGCAGGACAATATCCAAATTGTTCCGTTGGAGGCCAATATACTTCTAATCCAACACAGGCCTGTAGATAGCTCACGTGAAAAAAAACGCACTTATTCTGATTTTCTTTCTCCTTCTTACTATCGGGGTATGGTTTGGAGACGGAATTCAATCATCTATTGATACTGTCATGACTCTTGGAGTTCTGTGTATTGTTTTTATTCTCCCTTGGATAGCCCAAAAACAACGATCAATGAACCAGTGGCTTCTTGGTAGTGGTACAGCACTGTTGATATTTCTCGGAATTCACATATTTTTTTCTGATGATATCGCTATTTCCTTCTCTATGTGGATGCGTTATATAACCGGAACCCTTGTTTTCTGGATTTTCTACTCCTATACAGAAAAAAAACACCTCAAATTGTTTGTCCATGCACTTTGTATATTTGGTCTGTATATCCTCTTTGCATGGATATGTTTTCCAATCCTTCCTCACATATGGACGCAATATCTTCCTAAATTTCATCTCTTGCAATCTACCTCTGGACATTATTTAACAAGCATCCCTTTAGTCTTTACGTTTGCTCCCAGTTTTCTTTTGTGGATAAAAAAAAGGAAACGTATATATGGAATAATTTCTTTTTGTTTGTTTATTGGATCTCTCTGTACTTTCGCCCGGGCCACAATATTGATTGAACTTGGAATAGCATGCAGTATCGTTTTTCTTTATGGATTGAAGCAAAAAATACGTAGACCCGTGTGGATTTTTATGATTTTGATAGCAAGCGTCAGTATTGTGACTCTTTGGTTCACTTTTTCAGCACAGGGAACACAATTTTTGGGACGTTTTCAAAGTAAACAATCAAATCCTGCAATATCCAGAATTTGGTACTGGAACCAAGCTTTCAAAGCAATAGCTGATAAACCGCTTCTTGGACATGGTTTAGGAACATTTTTTATCCAATCTACACGCTTCCAATCAATGCCTATGACACAAAGCTGGTTTGCTCATAATAGTATTCTAGAACTGTTATCTGACATGGGGTTTATAGGAGCACTGCCAGTTATTGGATTTATTCTCGCTCTTTGCATACACATCGTAAAACAGCGCAAAAATCTTAAAACGGGTCGATTATATGGAGAAGCACTTATGATCGGAATTCTCTCCCTTTTTCTCTATAGTTGCATTGAGTATCCTTTTCATTTTTTTGTTATATTTCTGCTACTTTTGGCATCAATTGGCGTACTTGCTGGGACTTCTGAAAAAACACAACAACCGTATAGTTGGGAAAAATGGATCATAGGAGGTGTCTGTGGAATTCTCATGCTGGGAATGTTTATACAGTTTGTTGATACGCTCCTCTATCAATATCATCGTATCCCTTGCCCATATCTTCGGTATAACACAATTCAATCGTGTCTCATGCATAAAAAATACACAACACTTCCTTCAGCGATGTATCTTCAACAAGTAAAACGGCTGCATGTCCATAATCCAATTGTGCTGTATGCACTTGGATGGCAGTATGAAGATGTTCAAAAAGAACAACTTGCAGCATTACAGTATTTCAACGCGTTTTTATATGATCCATTCAATCCATATATCACCTACCGTTATCTGACAAGTGTGTTACTCACATCAAATGATTTAATTGGACAAGCGCTTACATTCATTGGTTGTCATCGATATCCCAACGGCATGTGCCAACAAATTAAACAGTTAGATCTTTCAGATATAAAGAATCGACCAACCTACCGAGAAATATTTACATTGGATTCAACACGGACTGTATTTCAGGATTATCCACTCATTTTATATAAACTTGGTCTTTTTGTTCTACCTACTGATCCACTCCGAACAAAGGCATTGTGGGAAACAATAAAAGACCTCTGGCCAACCTATGCCCCATTTTGGGCTGAACTATCAAGCTTAGAACAGTATAATTTTCATAACCCAGACCAAGCGCGTATGATTTTAATAAATTGTCTTCAGTATAAAGATGCACAAAAAGAATGCGAGATGCGTTTACAAGAAGAAATCTCTCTGCCAGGTTCCCTCTCTGACCCTATTACTAAATGGTGGCAATATACTATACCAAACTAAAATTCCCAGAAGAAGAAAGAAACATATCGTAAGAAGATGCTGTTTGAGTATTCGCACCATGAGACCCATACATGCATTATATGATACCTTTTGGTTTATTAAATGATTTAATATAGACGTATATTTCACTACTTACGGAACTCGTAGTACGTCCAATATCTTCCCCGCTATCACACTTCCTGCGGTCACGGGAAGTCCGTGATGGACAGAATAACTCCCTTCTCTTCCTATTATTTGAACACGTGATGGATCGGTTCGTGTATATCGTGCGATAAGTTCTATGTAGGTCCCTTCTGTTGATTCTCCTCGTTTTAATAACTCATTTTGAATCCATGGAATGATTTGTGAAAATGGAAATATTTCATCTACGCTCGGAAGCACAAAGTACCGTTCTATCCCAGTATCCTCTCCATGAGTTGGGTTTGCTTCAGCAATTTGACGCATCTGTTGAACCCTTGGTGTATCTCTGTGAAAAAATAAATCAGATACAAGCATGGGAACATTAATCCGAGCAACAATTCTATACAATAGTTCTCCAAGATATACCGTATTAATTAATTTTTGCCTCAGTGTTATCCCCCGAAATAACTCATTCATTTCTGGATCAGGTCGAATATTAAGAAGTCCTAAAGCTATTCTCCCGCCTTCCAAAAGTACTCGGAGACCGAATCGAAACGGATTCCCGCTCGCAATCTGACCTAAACCCGTTGATGATAAGAAAATTGCTCGCACACGGGGAACTCCGAGTGTTTTTAAATTCGTTGCAACGTGTTCAGTAATGCCAGCTCCTTCAGAAAATCCGATCACGGTCACCTCACTACTTGATAATACTGTTTGATCAAATTGTTGTAATGCACGTACAAGTAATGTTGCGTCGCGATCAAGATGTTGTGAAGGAGTATCACCATGAGGGATCTCTGGAAGCGCAAGCACAATAATTTTCGTGAACTGATCCGCTCCTTCCATTCCTAAGGCAAGTGTTAATGGATCAATAGTATCCAGTATTTGAGCAAATCCAGGCACAATCACCCCAACCTTCTCCCCTTCCCCAAGTAGAGGTTCACGAATCCGTACAGATGTTACTTTTGCTATTTCGTTTGCTCCTGCTGTTTGTACTGGAATTAAACGAATATTATTTGCATATTCAGTCCGTAATCGTTTTTCTTCTACATGAGTGTTTTTTTCATCATTTGCTGAAGATGTCCTCCAGTGAACGCCAAGCCGTGCCATTAAACTAGAAAATACAGTCACAACATCCGAATGAATACGTAATTCCTCTATCGCTGTATCAATTTCACGTTGTATGATCGCGTCATTTCCAGGAATAACACGATTTCGAATACCTCTTGGGATTTGTGGTAAAAGTGTATGACTTATCCAACTCAAAACATTACCCACCTACCCTCGTATCCATTGTTCAAATGGATTAATATATTGTGTGTTCATAAAAGGAACACTAGTAGCACTAGCTATTTTACTTTCTATATTATCTGATCGAAGCGCAGATAATACCGCTTGAACAACTTGTTCTGATATCGGTTTTAAGCCAAATTTTGTCGTTGTTGCATTAATATTGTCAACCATGGATTGAAGTGTTGTTTCAAATGGTTCAACTATTCCAGTTTTTGCTTGCTCTTCCAAAACCCCAAGCATCATTCGGTACAAATTTTGTGCTGCTAAACGCTCAGTCACATTGAGTGTTGTTGCGCGTTGCAATCGATAAAAACCAATACCAAATGGAATATGTGTCGGTTGAAATGCAGCAAATGCGGTTGGTTGCCCTGTCAAAAAGTCTGCTACTTGTGGGACAATAACTTTCCATGGTTTTCGCACAAGAAGCGCTTGGAGCATTCCGACATTTGACCGTACACAAACATTGGCAGCATAAACGCGTTCAATAAGACCAGCTGATCCTCCTCCACAGCCACCACTATCTACTCCTGGGATTCGTTCTACAAGTGCTTCTATCATATCAGGAGCACCTATTCTCGCAAGCGCTCTTCGTACGAGTTCATTAAATTGATCCGCTACAGACATAACCGGAAGACCGACATCAGCCATTGTCATTGGAGCAGGTACAGTAGTTATATCTATTTCTCCTGCACTTTCATGAATGAGTCTTTTATCACGATAGGTAAATATGACACCATCAATTTTGATCTTGGCTCCATCTTGAAGTAAATATACAGATCCTTGAGACAATGGTTCGTCTTCAATTTGAATTGGATATACTGGTTGTCCGATGTGTTGCACAGCACAGTGCCCATTACAACTAAATAGTACTCCGGTGAATAAAATTTTCCTTGTTTCTCTTGGAAACATCGCTTGTAGCTGATACATATCACGTCTAATCCGAGCTGTTTCTATTGCTGCTGGAAGGACGGATCGTTGGTAAACTAATTCTCGTATGTCATAATGAAGCCGATCAATTTTAAGTCCTTCCGCATCTCTTGGTTTCAGCGCACGATACGCAAGAATTTCATCGCGAAACTTCGTTAAACGAAGATAATATTGATCCATTTCCTCTTGGAATGTGACTGCTTGATCGAGTAGTCGATTCAACTCAACTGGATCATTCGTCGCATTGATCATATCTCGAAGCACCTCTGATTGTTCACGGTAGGATGTTCTCACTGTTTTTAGTTGTTTTCCTCGGACAAAAATATCCCCCACGGCACTAATAACTCTTCGTGAATCTGCATCCATTGTGGTAATACGAATCACATAATCAAGGTATTGTCTTGATTTTCCAAAAAGAAGTTTTGGTTTAAAATTCCCTTTCATACCAGGAATTTTAGTTAAATCATGCCGAATGCGCTCTCGTGGCTTAATACCAATAAATATACCTACTCGATCGCCATCAACATAGTTCCGTTGCATTGGTTCCGATACCTTCGGAGGAGTAATTGCTGCGCGTGGAAAAACACTATTAACAAGAAAAATCTGCATCGCAATATCTTTCTTCTTAAATCCTTCACTTTGTAAAAACAATCGAATTTCATTCGGTTTCATCATACGAAGTAATTTAATAATCACGATCTGTTGCATCAATCGTGATTGAAATGGTCCACCAAGTATTTTTCCGATATCAACACCATATGTTTTTGCGGTATCAATAATCAAATCAGCTTGAGGTATGTTTTGTTGAAATTCATAAGCACTTAACCCAAATCGAAATACTGCAAGCGGCACTCCAGCAACAACATTTGTTACAATTGCAGCTGGGATTCCCACCCCAGTTCCTGCCAAAACATAACTGACAGCCTGACTAATATCCACGGCTGTCTGCACCATATCCGCAAGCCCAGAAAGTTTTTGTGCGAGAACAATTCCATTGTGTCTGTTCACATGTTGTTGAAAATGTTTACTTGTATAAATTTCTGCGAAAGCATCCTGAACTCTTTGTAATGTTGTTTGATCAAATGTTTTTGATTCCATGGCAAATTCTAATTTGCTGATTATTTTTTCAAGTTCTTGTCGCTTATTGTCGACTTCTGGATCACTTGGATCTAATTCTGCTAATAATTTCTTCATTTCTTTAATCTTTTCGGGAATTGAATTTCGAAGATATGAATAGATATAATCAAGATCTGTGTGATAGATATATAGCGCATGATCTCCTTCAAGCCGCATTGCGGCATATTTTCCCGTGATAATACCTGACCAGATTTGTGCAGCGTCTGTTTTGAAAAGTCCAGTAATATCTTCTGCATCGATAGCTCGTACTCTGTCATTCATAAGCACCAATGACTCGGGATTTCCTAAGCTATCTCGATACCATGATGGCATAGGAACTGGTTGATACGTTAACGAACCATCGGTATTTCGAAGAAGATACGCTGTCATTCTCCCACTTTTTGTATCCCTAACTAAAACAAACAAAGATGAGCCTTTTTTAATTGTTTCTACTCCTTCCAGTTTTACCCCATGAACAAGTAATTCTCGATCAACGGTATTAGTAAGCTCAAACACCCCCTCTTCCCGTTTTGGAATAATAATTCCAAGAAGCGCTAATTCATCATCTTCAGATTCGCTATCAAATATCTGTTCTTCTGGTATTGTCGAAAAGGTTCCGGATTCAATATATGAAAGATGCTCTTCCAATGCGTATTGTTGATCTTCAAGTTCTTGAATGCGTTTTTCATATCGCTTGATTAACGCAGCCCTTTTTGATTGAAAGGGAGCGCTACTTATTTGATCAAACAATGATGAACGTAGATACAACAAGTTTTTACTTAATCGCTTAATAAGCCCCTCAACCATAACAATTCTTAATTTTGTCTTATCAACATCAAACGATTCATCAATAGTATTATATGTATCTTGTTGTTTGACATTTTTGTGATCGAGTGCCGCTTCAAATTCATCAACTTTCTTTGTGGCACTTTCCTCTGTGTGAGCTACCTTTTTTGCAACTTTTAGACCAACTTGTGCAGTTTTTCCTTTGGGATTAGAAATAACAGCAAATGTGTGAGTATCGGCAGTTATGGTTTGGATTTGTTGCCCAAATCCGATTCCCTTTGCTACAATTAACCTTGCCCCGGCGGGAATTGTTACTACCCCATCAATAGAGACAGCTGGCTTTTCTGTCCCAGCTGGATCTTCTTGAATGCTCCATGACATGGCTGGGTCTTCTATTTGAAGATGTGTGTATGCTACTTCATAAGATCCATCATCAAGGGGTGTCACACGAGTTACCTGAGCAGTTCCAAAATCAACGGCTTTTTCTGGTTGATCGTGCACTGTATCCTCTGTCCAATAGGCAATAACGCCTGATTCGGGCATTAAACGAATAAGCGTATTTAATCGAATAACTTCACTATTCAATTGTTCCATAACTCCTTCGGCTTCTTCGGGTGTAGTGGATTGAACTGAATCAACTCGAGAAGACATAAATCTATCAAATAGCTGCTGTCGTAATGAGCTACGGAGCTTATCAATTTCATCGACTGCTTCTTGTGCTTCTGCTTTTGTCATAAACACAGATGGTAAAGCTGAAATTTTTTGGATTGCTGTCCGAGCGGTAATAATAACAGGATCTGTTGTTTCTAATATTGCTATCCGTTTATCAACTTCTGCAAGCACTTGATCTATTTCAATTTGAACAGCTGTTAATTGTTCTTCTGTATGGACGCGTTTTGGTTCAATCTCAGTCTGACGTTCTTTTGGTA
Source organism: uncultured Gammaproteobacteria bacterium (assembly GCA_964423435.1). Lineage (GTDB taxonomy): Bacteria > Patescibacteriota > Microgenomatia > UBA10105 > UBA927 > CAIJMI01. Next base: position 16,242 of record CAYRFA010000001.1, read on the forward strand.
ATTTTCGAATACCGCGCTCTGTTTTTTCAAACACTGTTTGTTGTTTGGTTAGACGAACTTCTAATTTTCCAATAGTTTTTCGGAGTTTTGTTGCCTCTTCAATAGTCAAAGTCTCTATATCTCGCTCACCAAGCGCTGCCTTTCCTTGTTCACGAATAGCACTCATTTCTCCGACAACTTCATAAAGTTCATTTTCTCGAACTATCCATGGTTGACCTGTGCTTGTTAATGCAAATGATCTTTTAGGTGCGCTCGCATCTTCATCGCTTGGTTTAGAAAAAAATCTCGCCTCGGTTACCGCTTCTCCGATTCCAGTCACTGCT
>CAYRFA010000001.1:16664-36762 GCA_964423435.1 uncultured Gammaproteobacteria bacterium
GCTTCTCCGATTCCAGTCACTGCTCCATCAAGTTTCTGTTGTATTCTTCTACTCCGAGCGCCAAACAATGACATGATATTGGCTAATAACCCTGAAGCAATCTCTTGAGCTGTATCAAGCGATTCACTAGCGGTTCGAACATTCTCAACCGCTTGTTTTGCCTTATCCTCAGTTTCTTTTGACTTATCAAGTTGAGGTCGAAGTCCAGCAAGGCCAATTCCTATGCGTTCAACGAGTAATTGACTAATTCGTTGTAATTGACTTTCCAGTGCTGTTGATACACCACCAAGTGCTTTAATTTCATCATAATCTCCAAGAACTTGAACAGTCTTATCATTTACCTCCTGAAGACGTGCTATTTCCCTACCAGTTTCCACACGATCAGTTTCTGAAGAAATTGGTGTTTGAGATAATGTACGAACTACGTCTTCTAGTTCAACTGTTCTCCCTTGAAGTGTTATTGCACTTTTTCGTGCTTCTTCTAATTTTCCTCTCCTGGTTGATGCAGCTTTTCTGACACTCGTAAACGCGTCTGTTACTGACGAAGGGAGTAAACCTTGATCAACCGCTTCATCTGTTGCGCTTAAAACAGATTGTGTTTCTCTATCAAGCGCTGCTATAACATCTGGTAATGAAGCTAAATCACCAACTGTTCCAAGATGTTTTTCTACCACTTCGGCAAGTTGAGCAACTGCAATTTGCGCGGCATCTACGTTTGCCTTAATCTTTCTTGCATGGTCTCGACGAGCAATAACTGCTTTTCTTGCTGTTTCTAAAATTTGTTTTGCTTCTTGAGGCAAAGCTTCCTCCGGAACTCCTGCCAACTGTTTTTCAAGTCCAGCGAGTCGTTCTTCTTGAGCTGTTATATCAGCTATAGCTTCAACTGCGGTAGACTTATCTGATGTTAATAATACTTTTGCAACAGCTGCCTCTATTTCAACTGTTTGTTTCAATGCATTATTCGTTCTACGAAGTTCAGATATATGCGTTTTTGCTTCAGTAATACCCAATAATTGTTCCCCTCGTGGTGATACAATAAGAGTGCTTCCGATATCTTCCGATGCTAATTGTACCTCTTCAATACGTTGTTGAATTTGCTCTATTTGCGCTCCCACTTGACTAGACGCTTCCTGTGCTGATAAACCAGCAATTGGTCTATCTGGTGTTATCTCGAGTGCTGAGATTGCATTATCAAATATTGTTAATTGTCTACTTACCTTTGTCACTTCATCTAATTTAGCTGTTACCTCAGTTAGAACAGCAGGTGGTAAGTCCGTTCGATCAATAGCCATTAACTGTGCTTCAATTGCACGAATTCTATTTATTCGTTCATTAATAGCCGCATGAATATTTGGCGTATCTTCTGAAATTTTGGTAAGCTCTTTTGTTTCTTCAATGGTACCTAATGCATTCATCGCTACATCAGTTACTTGAGAGGCTCGAATTAGTTGATCACGCATTGAACTTGCTCGTACAACGTTCGTTGCAAGCTGATTTGCTTCTTGTTCAGTAAGAAGTCCTGCGTCAATTGCTCCAAGCTGATCTGTTGCCTCAGAAAGTTGTTGGAGTGCTCCAGCTAATGCTTCCCGGATTTGAGCAACTGGTGCTTGCATAGCACGAATTGATTGATACCAGGCAAATGTAATTTGTCTCTGAACCCGAGCTGCTTGTTCCTGTACTATTTGTGCTTTCTGTTCTCGTTGGTTTTGAAGAATAAGCGCATACACTTCCTCAATAGATTGGGCATCATATACAGCTTTTGGAGATAATCCCCAATACCGAATACCGTCAATTTTTGCCTGTTGAAGTTCACGATGAGCAGAAAGGAGAGCATCTAGGGTTAATTGTTCTTTTGGAACCACTTGAGGAGCTTGTACGACTGGTGTGATAGCTTCTCTTTGCGCTTGAGCTAGTGCTTTATCTTGTGCAATTCGTACTGCAATACGAATTGCTAACGCTTCTAACTGGGAAAATGATGTAATTGATTGTAATTCATGGTATTCAAATAGATTTACAAACTGCGCGAGATCATCTTTTGTTTCTTGTAAACTCTGTTGCGTTTGAAGAACAATTTCTTCTAATTCGGGAATCGTCAAATCAACAAATGATGACGGATCAATCGTGTTATCAACTGCAAGAATCTGCGCGAGGAGTTGTTGTTTTCGAAGAGAGATAACCGCTGTATACGCGAGTTTCCCAACCTCTGCAATGATGCTATCTTGTTCACTAGATGTTAACACTAAATCAGCTGCTGCGGCTTTTGATAGTCCCAATAATTTTACAATTGCATCTCTATTATTTTGGATAAATGCTGACTCATCAATACTTGTCAGATTCCATTCCGACAGATTCTCAATAGTTAATCGTCCAAGGGTTCGCTGAACGTTGCCCACAAGTATTCCCACACGACGGTACTGTTGGGGAGATAATCGAGTGAGTAACCGAAGCAATATTCCCCCCTGATCTAATAGTTGTTGGAATGCAGGATCAAGTTTTCGATCAGCAATTACTTTTTGTGCGTATGCGCGTGCTTCACGCTCTCCAGCACTCGTAATTACTTGTTGTGCTTGCAATCTGTAAGACGAAATAAAATTTCCAACAACGCCAAGATCAAGTTGAAGTTTATCTAAATCAACAGTTTGTCCTGTCAGAATCGAAACTTGCGCAGAAATTAGTTCTTCAAGTTCAGTTACTGACGTTTGTAACTGATCAAGCTCTTTTTGAATTTGATCTACTTCAACTTCTGCTTCTTGCTTATTTACGATATTTTGCGCCTGAGCGATGCGTATTCCTAATATTCGACGCGTTTCTTGAATTGTAAAAACACGAATTTGTAGTGTTGCAAGAGGTGATATTTTAAATGTATCTGCGTCAATTATCGGTTTACGATCTGGACGCATCTTTTCAACTGGAATTACTGATAATCTTCCTTGAGTAATCACTGTTCGTTGTCCTATCCGTACACCTTTGGTGATAAATACGCGATATCGATTTGTTGTAGTATATCCAATAACAACACCCTCTTCGGCTCCATTGACACCTCGAAGTACAACTGTTGCTCCTAATGCAAACACTGGTTTAAATGGAGCAAGTGGTGCAACTTCTTCTTCAGGAAGTGCTACACCTTCTTCCACACGAGATCGTGGTAATCGAATTTGTCCTTTCAAAGTCCCCTTTGTTACATTAACAACATAGAAACGACCTTGCGGTGTTGCACTTACTATAGTTCCCTCTCCTGTTGTTCCATCAGGGAGAATGACTGTTACTGGAGTATCTATTGGAATGATGATAATTTGAGGTACCTCAGGTACTATTTCCTCAGGAACAATCTCCTCTGGAATTATTTCTTCTGGAACTTTTTCCACGGGAACAACTGCCGGAACTTGTTTAGGTAATATGTGAATTTTATTTCCGTAAATACGTATTATGTAATTATCTCGTGTTGCTCCTTTATGCACCTCTACAACATTATTAAAGATGCGTTTATGTGCTGAGGTGGCGGTTCGATTAAATATGTTGAACGTGAAAAAATCAAACCAATCACGGCCAGCTATTTTCAGTCGATCTCTCAATCCAGCAACTACGTTACTGGTTATCGGTTTACTCTCAAAATAATTGATGACATTCTTTCTGCTTGTTTCAAAAAATCTTTGAAACGCCCAATTCATAATTCTTGGAGTAATGGCTTTTCGTGAATCAGCCAGTCCCGGATCAAGAAGAACAAGATGTTTTTGACCGTCTGCTCCATTTGCAAGAACAAGATTATCAGCGCCCCCAAGATCAAACTGTAATCCATATTGGGTGTATACACGATCAGCTAAATCAAAAAGATCCTTCGCTTCTTGGAGAAGTCTCTGTCGTTCTTCTTCACTTGTCCACCGATATTCAAATATTGGTGTAAATTTTAAAAAATCTGCGATAATAAGTGATCGATTAAGATTCCCTATGTGGAAAAAAGTGCTATTTGGAACAGCATATTTCAATCGTGGAAACCGTTCAGCAATTTCTTTTTGAAGCACAGTAAATCCAAGAACATACTCTTGTAAACAAGATAAAATACCAGCTTCGCAAGCGGAAAAATATCTTGAGTGTTCTCGTCGATTCATTTTAGCAACCTTTACTACAGATTTATTCTGTCCATTAATATCTGTATATTCCAAGGTTGTTCGATAAACAAAACTCTCAAATCCTGATCCTAACACCGCCACAGCTATAAATACGTGTTTTGTATTGATACCTGTTGTCCCATCAGGATTTTGCGTTGTCCAGGTTACTGTGTATTCATATCTCTTTTCATCTGATTCTGCTTTGTCATCACGACGACCAACTTCTGTTATTTGAACATCTTTTGGAATTTGTCCATTAAACAAATCTTCTAAAGTTACTGCATACACATGCATATATGTATCTGCAACTTCATGCCGTGCGTATGGAAGTTCTTTTATAAAAAAGAAGACTGAACGGAATATGCTTCGTAGTTTAAATCGACGAGGGGTCGTGGTTTTAATTATGGTATCTGCTAATTCTTGTGCACTAACATCAATATTAACTGGAATAAGACTTGCATTAATCTCACCAACAGCAATGGTATCTTGTGGTAATCCAATTGACGATGTTGGATTTTTCCTTTGAAAAATATCGCGAAACCATTGTCCGAACGTTCGTCTCGTAGGTTGTGTTTCTTGAGGCGCAACTGGACCTTTTACTACTGGTTTTTCGGCAGTAGTCGCAGCTGTTGGTCTGTTCCATTCAAAATAATCTATTTCCATGTCTCCTGTTGTCTTTTTTAAGACAAATCCATGCTTTGAATAAAATGCAAGTAATTTTTGTTCAGCTTCAGCAAATCCAGGTTTTCCAGATTCCACTTCCGTAGGTAATCCAAGAGGGCTGGCAAATAGCCATATTCTGTTCCACTTCTGATTTTGTAAATGTTGAACAAGTTTGGACCCAAATCCTTCTTTTTGGTATTTTGGATCAATAAGAAGAAGGTCAAGATGCGCAGTCGTTACAGATTCTTCTTCAACAATAGCAATCCCTCGGATAGTTCCATCTGAATGCATAATTTTGAAATAGGTTACATTTTTCCGTATTGCGCTTGGCCAATTTTTTCCTGGATTTTCTGAAACTATCTTTGCGCGAAATGCTTCCACTTCTTCGTACGTTGCAGGCGTCATAGCACCAGGAAGAACTGTCATATCTAGATTGGCTGGTTCTTCGATGAAGATACTTCCTAACACTTCGTTATCCACTTGCGCCTGATCATAACGATCAAGAATAGTTATTTGTGGTTCTTCAGCAGCAACGTGTATTGGAGCAGAAACACTCGGTGTAACTTTTACTCCTAATAATGGATTCATAAACCCAGTCAGAAGTGATAACGTCAGAGCTGCCACTAAATTCGGAAATAATGATGTAGCTACTGCTCCAAGAACAGTTGTTGCAAGTCCTTTTGCAAGGAGAAGCCATGGACTTACTGCAAGAAGAGATAGTCCAAGTGGTGGGAAGATGAGTGCACCAATGCCAATAAATATTCCTCCTGTTACAAGACCTAAAGCTCCAAGCGGAAGAGCAAGATATGGCTGTTGTGCAAAAAGTCGGACAACACGTCCAATGTCGTACAAAATAAACGGCGGGAAGAGTGCACGACTTAACGTATATCCAATTGACCGTGATAGATTTTGAGAAACAAACTGTACCCGTTGCCGTGGGGTTAAATCACGCATTGTTGTCTCGGGAACTGGAGAAATGTTAGCGATATTGTAAAAGAATCGACCAATAATATTCTTTGGCTGGGTATCCATGACACCCACAAACCATTTTTCAAATCTATTTCCATTGGATTTCCACTTTGCCCAATGATCAACTGTTCCAAAACGAATAGCGCTCCATGTTATAAACTTAGTAAGTTGTGCATTCCGCCAATTGGTAAATGCAATTTGGCGTCGTGCACCAGCAAGATTAACTTTCATCCGAGCATCAAACGTTCTTCCTCGCAGCGCACCGATAAGACCGCGATAATTATCGTTGTATGTTCCTGCAAACGCTGCTCCCTCAAGATAATTGGTAATACCAGGCATGGAAGAAGATGTAAGTTCAATATCAAAATGTATTCCCTTCTCTTTGGTTAATAAATATAAATGTAACGTTCCATCATCCTCTTGAAAGGCAACATAGGTGGATTGTCCGATTGTGAGTCTTGTTCCATCAGCAAGTGGCACTGGTGTAGATGGAAGCCTTGTCCGCCCATTCCGAGCGACATCGAGTACGACTGCCTCGACAATACCTTTTGCTGGATCCCGAAGAATAATGACTTGTCCTGGTGAGACAGTTGGATCATCTACCTTTCCATAATCTTCGTGACTTCCTAACAGTTCAAATGTCATGCCTGGTCGAAGCGCTGTTTGCCACGCACGAGGACTCTCAAGAAGTGTAACGACTGGCTGACCGGAGGGAGATGTTGAAGAGGATATACTCATAAGAGCAGCAATTACTCTTCTCATTTCATCAATAACTGGAAGTTCTAATGCAACAGGAAGCATTGGTTGAATGATTGCTTTTTGTGTTCTTCCAGTATTTTTTTGTTGTATCGCTTGACGAGCTTCAAGCAATGCACTCTTTGCATCAATTAATGATAATACGGTTCCATTAGTTGACCAAGGCTCTTCTTGTAATTTAGCTGTGGGGTAACGGAAAACATGTGCTTTGATAGTTGAAATACCAGCTGCTTTCGCTGCAGCGGTACGGTGTGTTCCACGAATGGTTTCATATACCCCGCCGCCTAAATCAAGAATCCAAATCGGATCAGGTTCTGGTTTACCATCAGGAGTCATTTCAAAATTAAATGTCCCATCACGCATTTGTTCAACAATAGTTAGCCAATCCTTTGAAAGCATTTTTCCGAATCTTCCCTCCTCCTCTCCCGCTCGATCGATAGTTCCCCATGAGGTAATTGCAGGTGCATCAAGAATTTGATCAACTGGAACATCTTCTGTGGTTTCGATCGCCCCTTCTGGGAGTGATCCATACCAACGATTTAAATTGAAACGAGGATTTTCAGTTTGACTATCTAAATACGCTTTTATTTTCGGCAATTGATCTTCATTTATTGGACCAGATTTGGGAGTTTGCCACGGTTGCTTCTGTTTTAGTACAGGTCCAGTTGCTTTATTATTTGCATTTATCGCCTCAAGTAAACTCTTTTCTATCGCAGCAATCTTAAGATTTAGTTCATCATACGAAAGATCAGTTGTTACAGATGCGAGTGTTGTAGTTATAAGTGGTTGTAATTGATTTTTAAGCTCTGTATATCGATCTACCAATCGTTGCTTTACTGCTTTTGTTATATCGTCAACTAATCGTTTCAATAACGCTATATCAGTCACCTGATCTATCTCTGCATCTGTTGGAACACTAGTAAACATTAGTCGTGTTTGAGCTAATACTGTTTTTACTTGTTCTCGCGCTACCTCTACCGTTTGATTCAGAAGTTCTGCATTATCAAACACGTCTTTCCCATCGATATCATGAATGAGAGTTAATCGTCCTTCTTTTCCTTTTCTCACGGTAAATTTCTCACCAGTAGTTATTGGTCCCAAAACCACCGTATCTCCTTCTGTTATACTCATGATCTGACCAAAAATAGGTTGTCCATTGACGAGTGTGCCATTAGCCGAATTCTGATCTACGATCAACAATGCACCATCTTTTAGCCGCGCTACCGATGCGTGCTCCCGGGAAACTGCGGTGTTAACACCTCTAACAATAAAACTATTTTTGTTTGATCTACCAATATGGACAATCGATTCAAGATTGGCCTTGAGAAATGCGAATCGTTGAGTGGTAATACCAAATAAATCTTCAATCTGTTTATCATAAATTGCCTGAACTTGATCTTTTTCAAATTCTAATTTTAGTAATTCATCAATCGCGTCTTGCTTACGGACTGCTTCTCTAGAATTCTTATCCACAATATCAGCAGAATAATCACCTACTCCGTCAAATAGCTCAGTACTTTTTAAATATGCCGATATGAATTTATGCAATCCATCTTCACCATAAAGCTTCGCAATAGCCCGAACCAAAAATGCACCGGTGGCATATGACCATTCATAAACGACCTTTTCCTGAACTGAATTAAGTTTACCCAATTCTTGAGCGGTAACCGCTATTGGTCTATTAAACCCATGATAATTTTCTGGTTTTAGTTGACCATGAGTGTAAACATCAACATTTACACCACCTTCTGGTACCACTTCGCTTCCTATATACACTGCAATTCCTTCATCAAATTCTGCCAATGGAGATGAGCCCAGTTGTTCATGAACAAATTCGTGAGCTATAATTGAACGAAAACTAACGAGATCAGCGTCAAAAGACAAAAGTAAAGCATTGTCAATCTTATCCGAATCACTTAATAATCTCCCTGTACCATACCCTCCACGAGGTGCTGCTTCTGGAGGAACAATTAATAATTCTGTTGGTAAGCCATTGTTATAAAACGTATTTACTTGACTCATAACAAAATATGCTTGTGCAACTATTTGCTGTGCAGAAGACAGTCCTACCGATGAATGGATTCGATTCTTGCTGATATGAAAAGTGAATATTTGACCAGTATCTGAGACGGCTTCCAACGTTTCGATTTCTCCGATTTTTGCTGGATCTAGTATTACGTCTTTATCCACACCAATTTTTGGTGTTCCATCAGGGTTTAAAAATTTTTGCATAATTTCTTGCGGAGTTTTTGATGAAGCTTTGATCGTAAATTTACCGTATGTTTTGCCATCTCGACTAATCCACACCCAATCTTTTTCGTTTACTTGTATAAGCGCATTGATAATCTGACGCTTTTGACCTTTAGGTAACAACGTTGTTTTACCGGTTACTGCATCTATAATAGTAAGTGGACTAGTGCTGGTATTTTGAAAGTTACCATCTGTCAAACGCGACAATGATGGATTAATTTGCTCAGCCTTCGCTGTTAGCAGTGATGGAGCACCATCTTCTAATATAGGCCCAGAAATATCTACTCTTCCAAGAAGCGATGAAACGAGACGGAATACATCATGAATGAGAACTGGAACACCAATCTGAGGAGCAGTTGCAACAAGAAGAATTCTTCCTGCAAGAAGGGATCCGGCACGGATTGCGCGCTGTTGCCATGAGATATTTTGCGTCCATGGTTGTGGGAACAAAATGTACTCACCTGCAAAAGAAACAATACGATGAACTGTCTCATTGGGGATCGCTAACAATCCCTGATACAAATCATGAACAAGCCATGGGGCGGTATAGACTAGTCCACCAAGTCGATAAATAAGTCCCCGTCCAAACAATGCCCATATTCCCTGTCCAATCCGCTGCGGTGTTTCGACAGTGTTATCAAATAATTGCGGCTCAACAATGGCTCTAAATATGTTAATAAAACTATTACGGATGGACCGTAACACTGTTTGAACAGTTCTTGGTGAAGATGATGGTGTTATTGTTGTATTAGTAGATGTTGTTGAAGCATTTGCTGGTGCTGCAGTAAGAGAAGCTATGATTGGTTTTGATACTGATTCATCTAACCATGCTGCATACTCCATTGGACGTTTATCAGCGGGTAATTTGTCGTTATCAGAAACATATTTTTGTAATGCGTCTGCTGCAGCTGTCCGAAGTGTTGAAGCTTGCGGATCACCCTGTATTACGGCTTCTTCATATTGTCTAATGATGTCAATAACATTTGCTCTCACTCCAACTGTCGGACTTGTGGAGCCTTGATCTGTGAGGGCCTGTGATAATCGAGTGATAATATCTGTCCGATGTTGATTTTGTTGTTCAGTTACCACCTCTTGTGCTTTTTGTGCTCTATCAACAAGCTGATCTCTTTCATCAAGAAGGCGTCCAAGCTCTTGATCCACTTCTGATTCTCGAACTGTCATACCGTCTCCGTACGTTTTGAGAGATAACCCAAGCAATAGTGGCCCTTTTAATATACCTACTGCTTCACCGGTTCCTCGCTCACGTATTTCTACTGTGTCATTTGAGAACGCAGTCGTTATATCAAATCCGCCATCACCTATTTGAGTGTCAGTCATCTGTCCAATAAATTTTATTCTATAAGAAAATTTTAATGGAAGAAGTTTTGCTAGACCTGTGATTGGATCATACACAACAATCTCATCATCTCGACTCAAACGTGCTACATCTGCTCTTTTTACAGTAAACTGTGCATTTTTCATCGCTACTTGTTGATTTAGTGCCTGATCAGCTGCAATAGCTTGTCTCTGTAATTCTTCATATTCTAACCGCGCTGCAAGAGCACCTATCGCAAGAATCGTTGGTGATACATTTGCTTGTTGTGCATTTACAATTGCTTGTCTTCGTGCTGTTTCTGATGTCCGAAGCGCTTGTACGCCTACCGCTCCTCCTGGTTCAACTGATGGACCAGTGCGGTTTGTCGAAGCTGTGAGCGAAGTTTTTGGCTCAGTGAGACCACGAACAACAGTGCTTGTTACATTTGCACGAGGATCTGTGGCACTTGCAAAGGTATATGCCTCCATACTCGTCAGTATTTCAGCAATATTTTTCCCTTGTGTATATGGTTTTACTTTAGCTAATTCTGCTGATGTTCTGAGTTTTGAGAAATCTAATCGATCTTTAATTGAAATTGGCGCATCTCCAACAAAAGTTAATTCACGAACTAAACTGGCAAGTTTTTGATTTCTACCAATTCCAAAGAGCCCTCCGCGGAGTTCACGTTGAACTTCTGGGATAGAAACCATCTGATCAATGGTTTCTTGAGCAATTTTTGCTTGTCTGGCAATTTCAAGCTCAATATCCACTTCTGTTGCACCGATTCGGACGTTCATCCGTCGTTGTCCTGATTCAAGAAGGGATGTGACTTTTGTTCGGCAATTACAGCTTTCTGGAAGAAGTGCTGCTATTTCTTGTGATTTGGCTCGTAAAAATTCATTGAGATACTGAAGTCTTGTTGAAGTTCCTCTTCGTTGAATCTCAAGCGTCGCATTTGCATCAGCCATTGTTCTGAATTCTCCGGTTAACTCTAATTGTCTTCCTGTGTCACCGATAACAACAAATTCGGCATCTTTTGCAAACGCTGAGTACACATCAGCCGTTCCTCCTTCATTTCCTCTTGCACGGATAAGTGCCTGATACCACTCTGAACTTGTGTTACTTCTGTCTCCAATCACACGCAGGGATTCATCTGCATAGGATAATGGATTTACCCCAATATCTGCTCCTTTTTCGTAGTAATCAACATAAAATTCACCGCTTGCACGCCATTGTGTTTTCATCTCATCAAGCATAGAAAGAGTAATGGGAGAAGTATCGAGAGGAGTTCTGCTTCTACTTAGTTCTGTCACTTGTTCGCTTATTTGTCTCATTCCATCGGGCCCATCAACAGAGATCATTCTGCCTGCACTATCAACGAGTCGCTGCACTTTTTCTGTAACAAGCACATATTGTTGTTTTCCATTCACTTCAACAAACTCTACCCGTTGCCGAGTTAACGACACAGTTCGGTTTCCATCTGCATCAGGAATTCTACTAACACTATCTACTGTTTCAATGACATGGAGATCATTTCTATTTCGAAACACTTTATTACTCCCTCCAAATACTTCCATCACTTGCGCCCGAACTTCGATATCTGACGCTTCTGTATTTGCGGCATTCACGATCATTGCGCCTCTTTTCCCTTCTGCTTCTGCTGCAGCACTTGTAAGGAATCGACCCTTAATTCCTTCTACCCCATCGACCATAAAGATACCAGCTATTGGTCTTCTGGGTTCTACATACCTTCCATTTACCATGGTTCCATACAAAAATGTTTCTGTACCAAAATTTCCAACGGTCGCAGAGTCTGCAACTGCACCTTGCCATACACGTGCAACTTCTTCTGCTTCAAGTGACATACCAACAGTGCTACGTGCACGGGAATTTAACTCAAGGAGCGTAATTTCCTGAGAATTTTGTGAGATACTGACATCATTAACATTCAATTCACGAGGAGCTGATGGGTCAATAAGGCTGATAACACGTTTTCCTTCTGTATTATAGATAAGATTCTGCAACCCATCACTCAATTGTTTTCCCTCAAACACATTCCGATCTTTTGGAACAACAACCATAGTCTCTCGCTGTGTTCCATCAGGAAGCGTTGTTATTTTTCGAATTGATGCGTATTTATTCCCCGCAACATCTGCATACAGTCCAGTCAAGGTTTCCATGACGCCTGCTTGTTGTAAAAACTCATCTCGTACACCACTCATCACAACATCAGTTATTTTCTCCGTACTCATGCCATTCAGCCGTTGTTCAAATGCAGTTAATGCTTCTGGTTTTGCTGCTACAAGCCCTGCTTCTGTACCCATATCTCCCAATAATGCGTTTATTTGCTCTGCTGCTTCTGGATGCGCTGTCCGAAGTTCAAGAAGAATATCCCGATACGCTCGTACCCGAATATCTTGCCGCAGTACCATTTCACCTTTAGTTGATAACTGCGTATCAAATAATTGACGAAGTCCTTGTGTTCCTTTTTCTGTTATTGCTAGTGTTGCTAAATCACGCAGTCGAACAAGTGATCCTGATGCAGCATCTTCAAAAGTCACTTTTCCTGTTGCCGGATCGACATTCCATCCAAGGGTCTTTGATAACCGTGATACATCAGCTTTTCCTTCTGATGTTGTTGCATAGACAGTTGTTTTACCAGATATTGCAAGACGCATCGAAGGATCCCAAATAGTTTTGACTTCATCAACGATAAATTCAAATCCACGACCACCCTCGAGACCTTCTACAAATTTTATTTGTCTTCCAGCATTTGGTGATCCTTCACTATATCCCGGCATCCATTCATAACCAATTTTATTAGTCGAAATAACCACACCAGCATCCATCAATTGTTGGAATTCACCAGGAGTTAATTCAGAAATAGGTTTCGTTAATTCGAATGATTTTATTCCTTGCGCTTCAAAAATTGTGCTATATGTTTCAGAATTTTTCGTTATTGTCTCAACAGATTCAACAATCAACACTTGTTTTCTTCCAGAATAAAGGAATCGTTCTCCTGCCATGATGGCAGACACTTCTGTTTTCCCGGATCCTCCTGGGGCACGTAAGAATAGTCCGCCATCTCCTCGCGTTGCTCCAAGGATAATATTGCCTAATTGATCTTGCGGTGCAGCAGATGGATTTGTTGGGTCCTCACTATATAAAGGAAACGGTTTACCTCGTAATTTTGCAAGTGCTTCTTGAACTTTAATGAGTCTTGCGTTTGCTCCATCAGGGCCTTCTAAATAAGCACGGGTTTTCGGATCAGTTATACTTTCTGTATCAATAACTCGAGCAGTAACCGTCCCATCATCACTCGTAATTGATTTTACTTTTACTCCCTCCAGATTGAGTCGTTCAACTGGAATACCATCTGATTCAAATCGAGGCATTTGTTTGGCTGTTTCAGCAACAGCTGCTGATGAATATGCACCACGTTTAAACACACGGTCAACAAAATCTCTCAGACCGGTTCTCCGCGGTTGTGTGACTGCTGGTTGCGAGGCACGAAGTAGGTCTGCAACAAATGCTTGCTCGACACGAGCTTGCACTGCTTTTTGCTGAGTAGGACCCATTCGTGAAGCAATAGTATTACGCATTCCCCCTGCCAACGAAATTTTGTATTGCAAATCAGCAATAGTATTTTTTGTTACAGCATACCGTGTTTCTACATCTCGTATAGCAATATCAACCCCTGCTAATTCATCACCTGTTATTCCCACCCGTTCTGCTTGTAATCGTTTATATTCTATTTCAAGTTCCTTCAATGTTTGTTGATGTTGAATCGCTTCCCGTGCATACCCTCGCTGCACTTCATTCCATGAGCGCATAGTAAGTTCTTGTTGCTTTGTATAAAGTTTTTCCGCAACCGGAGCAAGCTGTTCATTAGTGGTTGCACTGTTTCTTGCAAGTTTCAAATACTCTTCACGGGCTTGCTGGAATGCTCTGGCTTCTTTTGATCCAAGCCCGATACGAGCAAGTGCATCATCAATTGCTCCCCCAATACCACGTTGCGGAGGAGAAGTAAGTGCTAATTCGGATGTAACGATTGTTTTCACTTGATTTATTCGCTCAATAACTTGTTGGCGCTTAATAGAAAGGGCTTGATCTTCTCCGAAGGTATATTTTGGAATAACATCAAGATCTGCTAATGCTTGTCGTAATGCTGTTTGACTTGTTGTTGGATTTCTTCCTCCTGCCAATTTCCGTGTTAATTCTATTCGAGCAAGTTCTGTTGTTTGTACGTCTATTGCGGTTCGAAGGGCTACGTTTACTCGTTCAAGGTCTGCCGGTATAACCCCTGTTCGTAATTGACCATTTTCGTAAAGAGCTAATTTTCCTCGTATTGCAGCATCATAACTTGATACCGTGGTATCAGAAAAATTCTGAATACTTTCTGGCGTTCTAAAGGTCGCAATTTCATGTCCTGCAGAAATAAGTGCTGAAGCAGCACTTTGAATACACCCTGCGACATCTCCTCTTCCTGGAGTAAGAATTAGTGAAGAACAAGCAACGATTGTTTGTGCTGTATTAAGACCAATATCAGCTGCTCCAATAGTTCGTTGTATCCCCTGCTGGGGAGAAACTGCACCGGGAGCTCCAGCGGGTCGTTGCTGTGCTTGTGGTTGAGCCATATTTGCCGTTGCTAAACGCGCAATTGATACAAGAGTAAGTGCGACGTTTGTTGCACAGCTTAATCCACTTGCATTTTCCCCTCCACGAATGACATTTGCACATTCATAGACCGCTTGTGAACCAAATAGTCCAACAGCAGCACTTTGCACCGCACGATTGGCAACTTGTAATGCTGGACTTGCTCCTTCTGCTAATGCTATTTTTCCAACCAATGTTGTGCGCGCAGCCTTCTCGATTGCAAGAGCTGTTATAGCTCGCTCAGCCTGACGTCCCCCTTGTTGAAGCATTGCATTAGCCACTGCCTGTTGTCCCGCAGCAGCTCCAACTCCAGTAGACACAGCGGCAAAAACAGTATTTCCTATTGCAAATCCGCATCGAGTTTTTTGTTCACTCGTCATGTGGCCATCAAACGTACAATATTCAGCTACTTGTTGCGTGCTTAATGTTGTTGCTGCAACCCCAACAGCTGTTCCAAAAACTGTTGCTGCCATGGCTCCACTTGAAAAAGCTACCGCGGTAAATGTAGATGCTCCAGCTGCTGCACCAACTCCCACAGTTGTAGCTCCCCAAATAGCTCCAGCAAGTGGGAGCGCTGGAAGTGCTGCAAGCACAACAGCTGCGGTCGCCGGGGCTGCTCCCTGCATCACTGCTCCTCTGGTAACACTCCACACGTTGTAGGTATCTGAATGTTCACAGGTCCATAATGCACCACTACAGTTTTTATAATTACTCATGAGAATTTCATTACCCCGCTTTGTTGTTCCTTGAGAAACGTTATTGAAAAAATTCAACAGTTTGTATCCGGCCGGCATAGTTCTGACGTATTCTCGACCAGCACTCACATCAACGTCACCCGCAAGTAAATGCTCCAATGTGTAGTCTTCCGACCTCCCCATATTTTGTATTGTTGTTGAATAGTCCCAAAGCCCTACATTGTCAGTAAATCCAGTTAATTGCTGAAGACGAAAGTCGGTTAATGTTCCGCTATGAGAGCTTTTCCAAGATTGATACGCGCTTGAGCTTAACGCATCGGAATCCATTTGTTCACGTGTCGCCGCATCAAGCGTTGACATATACGCTTCAATCATTGCTCGTGTCGCTTGTTTCTGCGCTTCAGGAACAAGAGCAACACTCGCACCAGTGCCTGAGGTTAATGAAGAATTTTTTAATTCTACTAATTGATGAACTTGATTTTTTAGTGCACTCACATCAAGTGTACCCATGAGGGCAGCTCGTTGTAACCATTGTGGATCAGCTTCAAAAAATGTTTCTGAACCGGGAATATCTTTTCTATCAACGTGATCTTGAATATATAAGGCAGCCGCATAATTTTCTTGCGTTTGTTTTCTTACTGTTGGATCACTCAAATCAAGCTCTGTATACAACTCTGGAGTGTAATATTTAACATCTCGAATTGCCATTTCCCCTGCCCATAAATTCTGTGCTTGTTCAATCTGAGGATTTTTATCTTGAACAAATTTATTTGTTGCACCAGATCGATTTCCAAAAAGAGTTGTGACCCCATTAGCAAAATTAAACACACCTAACGCAGCTTTTTCCCCACCATTTAATAATGCATATGGATCATCAACAGGTTTGATTTCTCCACGCATAACCTGTGCATAAAATTGGTCTAGATTATCCACACGTGCATTTCCTAAGGTAATATACGTATTTTCATTGGTAATTGCTTTTGCAAGTTGTGACAAAAGATAATCTTCCGGTTTACTATCCGGATTAGCTATTTGCCACGTCTTAAACTCAGGAGTTTGAGATAAACTTGCAACATAACTTAACCGCGTCTGTTCATTCAGTCCTTGATACATCCCAAGAGCCCTATTATCTGCAACCCATTGTGGGGTTCCTGCAACTTGTCTTGATGCGGGAAGAATGTTTCGCGCTATTGCAGCTATTGCTCGCGTCCATGGTTTTGCTGCGTTATATGTTTCTTGCTGTGTGATCGGTATAAAAGTTCCTTGTGCATAAGCAGCTGCATACTGTTCAGTCATTCCTACAACATCCCAATTTTTTGCCATTGCGGCGAACGCTTCGTCATTGCGTCTATTAAATTCCTCAAATGATATATCTCCGTGTTCAGCTTTATATTGACGGTATGCTTGATAATAAGGAGAATCTGTCTGATTTTCGATTTGCTGCAGTTGACTTACTAATCCTTGCAATTCAGGTGGAGCTGAAACTGATGTCCATGCAGCTGGTAATTTATCCACAAGCGCTGATCGACAAGTTATAGGATCCGAACATGTTAATCTCAATGTTGGATGACTCGCTATATAGTCCATCACAGCTTGATCATCTCCTGTAACAACAACATTAAGAAGCGCGACATCTTGAAAATGTTTCTGGGCTGTTATCTGATCCGTCGCACTTATTTCAGGTAACAATACACTTTGTGCATAGGCAAGATCTTCTCCACAGCGCGTTTTATCTGCTTCGGTTTTTACTAATTCCGAACAGAGCGCTTGTAAATCACCAGGCATTCCCTGAAGAGCAATTGAGGAAATCCGTCTCTCATAATTATCAGCAAGCCCCGTTATGTATGCTTGATACCCCTCTGGAAGATTTCCTTGCGCTTCTGTTACTAACCGTTGTCGAATGGTATCTGGATTACAACTTGTTATTCCTGCACATAATTCAGTATTAGAACGGAAATATTGCTCTTGAAACTTACCCAACGCAGTGAGGGATTGTTTTGTTTCTTCAGATATTCCAGGATAAGATAACACTTCTCTCGTTCGATCAACACATCCTGTTTCTCCTTCACATGCAGCAAAAGTTTGTTGTGCTTCAATGAAGGCGTTTATTAATTTATTTTCAATGTATCCACCATATCCAACTGTATCGTAATATTGCTTTTCCTGTACTGAAACTCCTTGCTTCCCAGCAAGGATTATTAGTTGATGCGCATACTCAACACAGGAAGCTTCTCCATATTTGGATTTACATACGTTGTATTGCTCAAGAAGAGGATAGTATTCAGTTGAAACAAATGTATTTGTTTCGATATTTTGTAACACTGTGTTTGTTATATCTGCTGTATATCCTGCTGTTGTCATAGCATTAGTTGCTTCAGTCTTACAAACACTTTCTGTCTTCCCTGATTCCATACATGCTTGGAATCGATCACTATACACTGTTCCCGCTGCCCCTATCTTATCTTGATATGCTTGCACTTCTGCTTGATATGCTGGATCATTTTGAAGATATGATGGTACTCTGGTAAGAATACAACCTGGACACTTTTCCCATTCAGGATACCCATGACCACCATCAGCAATACATTTCCAACGATTGCTTTCACCATACTCTGGTCCTATGGATATGGTTCCAACTGGTAACCCTCCTGTTTCTTCATTTCCACACATTCGTGTTTCTTGTGGTTGTTGCGCTTGCAGACCGCAAAGATTAGCAAGTTGAGCCGTAAGATCTGATTCCGTAATGCCACCTCTTCTGGTAACATCAGCAAATGTATATCCATCTTTGCATCTATTTATAAAAAGTCCTGTTTGTCCATCACATTCATAAATAATACTGCCGCCTCCGAGAACTACTTCTCCGCCTTGATACGATCCATCTCCACACGTTTTTGGACCTGTAAGAGCAACCCGCGGTTTCGGGGTTACTGCGGGAATAAGAGGAGTTGGTGTTGCTGACGGTGTTGGTTGCACTGTAGGTTTGAGTGTCGGGGTGATAGTAATTTTTGGTGTAGGCGTGGGTGTTGGCTTTACTGCGCAACAACCACCTTCTTTACAAACATTATTTTGAAATTCAATATTAGAATCGCTTTGTCGACAATCTGCATTTAGTTTACATGTACCATACCATCCCATGGTAACTTGACACGTATCACCAATCCCCGGCTTCTCATCTGGTTTCTTTCCGCAACATCCTCCTGTTGCACACGCAACTGTGTCATACTCTATACCAACTCTTTCACGATCACATGATGCAAGATAGGTACATGTTCCTGGCCAACCACTTGAACTCATGCACGATTCACCATATTTTGGCAAATTTGCATATCTTGATTGTGGTTCAATGCCACAACACCCTTCAACCGCACAATTTCCCTTATCCCATGCAATATCATCACGGCCTTCTCGACAATTACTCTTTGCAACACACGTACCAGGCCAATATTTTGGATCCTCTGTTTCACACGCTTCACCTAATTGTGATAAACGTGGTGTTGGTGTGGGTTTTTGAGTACCACTAAGCCCTGGTGTTGGGGTATATCGTGACGTTGGGATAGGAGTAGGTTTAATATCAGTACAACACACTCCTGACGTACATGCATACGCATCAAATGATGTTCCATTACATTGATCTCGAAGCACACACTGTCCTTTATTATCCCTACTTGTTGTACAAGATGCTCCAAGTTGAGGTTCTTCTGAATTTTTTCCTTTCGGATTCACCCCGCAGCATTTTCCAACCGAACAAGGTTTACTTCCGTTACTCCAAGCAACGCCAACGGCCCATTCACTTTGGCAATCATTATTATTTGTTACACAAATTCCTGGCCATTCGTTCGCATTGGTACAAGACTGACTTTGAACACGAACGGGAACAAGTGTAGTTCTTACGGTTGGTGTTGAAGTTAAAGACACCTTAGGCACGCAACATCCATACCAAGCAAGCTGACAGGAACCACCAGCTGCTGCATTAACAAAGTCATGTGTTGTTAGATCACACTCAGATGAATTTGGATAACATGTACCTACTTTATTTTGAGCAGTACAACCATTTGGTGGAGTAGGAGTTGGTTTAGGTGTTGAAGATACAGATTTACATGTATATTTAAAAGGTACCCAATCTGTTTCTCCTCCTGAACATTGACTGCATGTTTCATCATCACCAAATTTAACACACGGCGCTCCTGGAGCAAGTGTTGGTCTTGCTCGAAGGGTTGGAGTTACGGTTGGAGCAACTATATGACTTGGCGTTGCTATAGGAACAGTAGATCGTGTTATTGTTGGAGTAATACCCACACACCCTTGATAACATTCTTCATAAAAACGCCCTGTGAGTCCTTTGCATGTTGCGATGCACTGGGCCATCGCGGAAGTTACGGCGATAGTAGGCGTAACTTGTGGAGTTCGTCTCGGATCGTGTTTACATTTTCGAGCAAGTAATCCATCTGGTTCATCTCCAAATTGACATCTATCACATTGGCTTATGGTTAACCACGTATCACATTGCTTGCCTGATTGAATCCATTGAATAGACGTGGGAGTTACTTTTAACGATACTTCTTTATCTAATGAAGCTTTGACTGGTTTTGTTGGAGTAGGACTTAAACACGTAGTCCAACGAATATTTCCAATAAGAATAAATGTACGACTTCCGTATGGACATTGCTGGGATGTTGGTGTTGGAGAAG
>CAYRFA010000002.1:0-9387 GCA_964423435.1 uncultured Gammaproteobacteria bacterium
AAGCTGTCCCTCAAGTAAAACCAAGAGGTCCAACGGTAAAAATAATTCCTCCTGAGGCAACGACGCGCGCGGGTTTGCCTCGACTTACGACATTTTCCAATGTGGTCACTGGAATTGTGAAAGATAACGTTGGAGGGCTATTGCCCGGCGTGTTAGTAACAGTTCGAGACAAAGAGGGAGTACCGCTTCGAGCACTAAAAACAAATAAACTGGGGCAGTTTGCAGCATCAACCCAGCTTCCGAACGGAACTTATATTATTGAAGTTGAAGATCCACGAAACAGATATCTCTTTGACCGCGCTCAAATAACTCTTAATGGTGCGGTTATGCCGGCTATTGAAATTGTTGCCAAAAGCAAACGAGATATTAACCGAGAAGAACTGTCAAAACAAATCTTTGGACAAACTGTTAACTCTTAAATTTATGGCTGAACCTGTCGTACCAATACGAGCGTCAACTCAACAATTCACAGAAATTGAGGATGTTGTGCAAAATATTATGGTTTTTGTCGATGGTTCTTGTACTCTTGTACTATCAGTAACCGCGGTTAATTTTGGGCTTCTTTCTGAAAAAGAACAGGAGTCAATAATATACGCATATGCGGGCATTCTCAACTCATTGTCTTTCCCAATTCAAATACTCATTCGTTCTAAACACAAAGATATCACTGCATATCTTAAGCTCCTTGAGGATAAGGAAAAAGAACAAAAAAATCCAAAGCTTGTGAAAAGCATCCATGGGTATCGGGCATTTATTGAGTCAACGGTTAAAGAAAAAGAGGTGCTGGATAAAAAGTTTTATATTGTCATCCCCTTTTCAAACTTAGAGCTCGGTCCATCCACAAACGTGTTGTTTGGTTCTAAAAAAAGCGGTCTTCCGTATGCCAAATCCTATATTGTTGAACGGGCTCTTATTGCTCTTTTACCAAAACGGGATCATATACAACGCCTTCTTGGAAGACTTGGACTACGATCATCGCAACTAACGAACGAACAACTTGTTCAATTATTTTTCTCTTTGTATAATCCTGGAATTCAACAACCAGCAACAAAAATATGAATATAAAAAACGCTATTCGATCATTTATTACATTACAACCGCCAAGTGGACTAAAAGGTCCTACACCATCGGGTCCACTGACCACAAAGGATGTTGTTGCGCCTCCTGCAATTGAGGTTGATTTTGATCACCTCACCATTGGAGATCAACTTGTTCGCACTCTTTTTATTGCAGGCTACCCGCGCTATGTAAGCGCCAATTGGTTAGAACCCCTCATTTCTTTTAATCATACACTTGATGTTGCGCTCTATGTCTACCCATCAAAATCTGAGGAAATATTAGATAATCTGAAACGAAAAGTTGGAGAAATGGAAGCCACTATTCAATCGGATTTAAAACGTGGTCGCGTCATTGAACCATCCATACAAGTTGCTCTTGAAGATGCCTTATCTCTCCAACAGGAGCTTGCAAAGGGATCTGAGCGATTTTTTCAATTTGGTCTTTACGTCACCATTCCAGCAAAAACCTTAGACGAATTAAACAAAACGACTAAACAGGTTGAAGCAACGCTTGCGTCGCTCATGATTATGCCCAAAAAAGCGGTTCTTCAGATGGAAGAGGGATTTAAAACAACGCTTCCCATGGGGCAAGACCGTCTCATGATCACAAGAAACATGGACACCACGTCTCTTGCCACAACGTTTCCATTTACCACGTCTGAGCTTACTGCAAACGAGGGAGTGTTGTATGGAATTAATGAAGGAAACGAGAGCCTGGTTATTTTTGACCGTTTTACGCTGGAAAACGCAAATACTGTTGTGTTTGGGAAGTCTGGATCAGGAAAGTCATACATGGTAAAACTTGAGGTTATCCGCAGCCTTATGTTTGACACAGAGGTAATTATCATTGATCCGGAAAATGAATATGAGGCACTAACAAATGCACTCGGGGGAGAATATACTCGCTTTGAGTTTGGTGGGAAAACAAAAATCAATCCGTTTGACCTATCCGTTTTGAAAGATGTTGGTGAAGAGGAAAACGATCTTAATCAAAAAATTCTTTCTCTCCACGGATTTTTCCGTGTGGTTATGGGAAAACTAACATCAAGTGAAGATGCTATTCTTGATCGAGCACTCGTGCTTACGTATAAACAAAAAGGTATAACTCCTGATCCTGCAACCCAAATGAGAGAGCCACCTCTTATGGAAGATTTGTATAAGGTGCTTGTTGGAATGGAAGAATCAACCGCTCGAGGACTGGCTGATCGAATAGAAAAATTTGTCCGAGGAAGCTTAGTTGGCATTTTTGACCAACAATCAAATATGGAAATAACCAATCATCTAACCGTGTTTTCTATTCGAGATCTTGAAGATGAGCTGCGACCGATCGCAATGTATTTGATTCTTGATTTTATTTGGACAAAAATCCGAAAGTCCATAAAAAAACGTGTTCTTATTGTTGATGAGGCCTGGTATCTCATGAAATATCCTGATTCGGCACAATTTCTTAACTCCATTGCTAAGCGCAGTAGAAAATACTATTTGGGTTTAACCACCATCACGCAAGACGTTGAGGATTTTTTGGCTGGAGACTTAGGTAAAACCATCATTCAAAACAGCTCAATTCAAATTCTTCTCAAACAATCCTCTGCAGCAATTGATCGGGTTGCGGAGGTGTTTTATCTGTCCGAAGGAGAAAAACACCTACTCCTCTCCTCTGATATCGGTCAGGGATTGTTGTTCGCTGGCCCTGCTCATGCAGCAATTCGAGTCATTGCGAGCCCAGAAGAACACGCTCTTGCCACAACAAAACCTCAGGAATTGGAAAAACAAAAACAGGAACAGGTTTCTTTGGAACAAAAACCAACAGATAATCGTCCCATGTTCACCGTTGAAACAATTCAACCACAAACGAAGGATTAACCGAGTATAATATACCTATGGCAGATTCCTCTGCACCAATTGAACTACGTGCTTTTTTAACCTCTCTTATTGAACAACTAGATTCTCTTAATGAGGAAGGGTTATTAACAGTATATTATCAACTACAAAATTACCCTGAGCTTGGTCGTTTTGTTCAACAATATGAAGGGCAAATTATTACAGCAATACAGCACAGAGACGCTCCGATGATTGCGGGTCTTCTTCGAAAAATTGAGGCAGATTTTACCATAAACCTAGCCCAAGAAGTCATTCAGGTGAGTACTCAAAAAGAACGGGCCCTTCCAGAATATGTTCTTGATCCAGATGAATTAAGAACGCGTTCGCGGGGAGCGCTTGCGGCAATAGAAGATGTTGGTCCTATTTCTCAAAATATTCACAGGTCTCATAAAGAAACCAGCCGCGCCTTTATTTCTCGATTAGTTGATAATTATAAAGAAAGATTATCAGCAGAACAGCGATCGGCCCTGGTTGACGCAATTAGTAAAGAGGCTGAACTGCAACCGAGTGCTCCCGCAAAACAAATTCTTCAGACCGCAATCAACGAAACCCTCGCTGCTGATTCAACGGTTGCTCCCCTCATTTTAACTAATCAAGAGCTTGCCAATCGCGTCATTAAATTACAATTATATGATTCTGAAGTTGTTGCAGAACAAATTGCTCGAGTTTTTATAGAGTCTCCAAGTCCACAAGTGGCACGCGCGGCAATTTTAGAAGGACTAAAAACCACCGCTGGAACAGCCTCTTCGATTGACACACTTCTTGAAAGGGCTGAACTTGTATCAACAGCGAGTGCAATTATTAATAGCTCTACTGACGCCACCCCTGACTACCGAGGATTTTTTTCTGCGCTGGCTCAAAATGGAAACACTATTGATAGGGCGGTTGCTCCCGTTGGGGATGTTATTCTTGCTGTGTTTCCGCGCGCACGAGAAACCATTGTGACAAGCGTTATGGGGTCATTATGGAAAAAGGAATCTGCCGACGGTGGAATTGTACAAAAAACATTAGGTTCTTTGTTTAATTCTGAGGCGGTAGCTCAAATGATTCGGAAAGGAAATGCTGTTTTTTCCACAAGCTCAACCGGCCACATATTAACGCCGGCCCAATCTGCTTTGGGAGACATAATTACTACCGTGCTTCATCCAACCGTTACAACGGTATGGGTAGAAATAGCCCAAGTCAATGGAGCACTTCTCCCTTCGGGCATATATCAATATTATTTATCTCTTCTTGCTCGAAAAGGCGCGAAAGAGGGAACAAAAGCTGCAGCAAAAAAACTTGGAAAGGAAGTTGCCAAAAAAATTACCTCAAAGAGCGTAGGGCAAGCAGTGGGAGGAACGCTTGGTTCTTTTCTCATGGGCTTGGGTATTCCACCTGGGGTGGCCCAGGCAATTGGAGCCTGGCTTGGGGGACAATTGTTCGAAAAAATTGGTGGCCTTTTTGGAAAAACCATCGGTTTTGTAAAAGGGTTACTTAATTATGTTGGGGAACCTTGGTTTAAGGACTACGGCTTAGTCCTTGGACTTATCCTTATAGCAATATTAATTATTCCAATTCTTTTTCCTTTTTTTGGCGGTGCTGGATATACCCAAGTAGTTACAGACAATGCGTTTGTGGCCGGGTTTGGATACGAGGGAGAAAACGGTCCTTTTATAAACTGTCTTGCTGAAGAAAATAAAACAAACCCGCTTTGTTCTATGGAAGCGTGTGACCCAGCAAAACAAGACTGTCGATGGCCAGCACGCGGCTTTATTTACCAAGGACCAAATTCAAACACCTCTTGTCCGGGCACACACACAGGAAACCAAGCAATTGATATTGATCCGGTTGGAGGAGAAACAGGAATAGATGTCTATTCAACTGTTGAGGGGGTCGTAGAAGACGCGTTTTGGGGTTGTCCTGATGGAAGTGGTCACATGGGTAATCAATGCGGCGCTATGAGAGGTAACTACGTTATTGTCAGGGGCGCATCATACACACTAACGTTTTACCACCTTTCCCAACTTGTCACCCCCGTTCAAACAGGCGATCAAGTACACGCAACCACCGTTATAGGAAAAATGGACCAAACAGGAAATTCAAGCGGAACCCATCTTCATTTTGGGTATCGCGGTCCCGGAAGCATTAATTCAATATTACCCATTGCCGTACCAACGTGTAATAATTATCATCCAAATTGTGTGTGTCCATACATATTAACGTATTAACACTATGAATAAACGATTAATAATAATTCCGCTCGCAATCGTTGCCGTTTTGTTAGGAGTTCTGTTGTCTAATATAACAAAGCCCCCAACAAAAATAACTCCGCCCGTTCGGTACGCTGCTTCTCCGCCTGCAATTACTCTTGTTCCAGATGCTCCGTCTAACGTAAAATTTGTTTTCCAAGGAAATGAACAGGGGTTTCCAACAGCGCTTCCTCTCTATCAGTTTTCTAATTCTGGCTATTCAAAAAATCAGATGGAGGCAATTGCAAAGGCTGTTGGATTTACAAGTCTTCCTACTACTGTACAGTTTGGCACAAAATCCATGGTCTCTTGGTCTATGCCCGCTGGCAAATTATCTTACTATAACAATGGCGTGGACAGAATTTGGTCGCACACGCTTTTTCAATCACAAGTGCGCACTAAGCCCACCACCGCCCTCTCGTTATTAGCTAAGTCTTTTTTTGAAAAGGTTTTTCTTTCAAAAGACCACCCTCCTTTAGTTCTTCTTGAAGAGCTACCTGGACCATTTGAAGACATGCATATCACAGACGCAACAAAACCCAAGCTCTATGGGTACGCATTTACTCCGAGGGTTAATAATCAATATTCAATTACAACACAGTTGTTTGATCTGTCCGCAGCTTCTTGTATTATTGACGAGTTCGGGGTTATCCGCTCCTTCTCTTTTTCCGCGCCCCCTTTAATAACAATGACTAAATCGCTTCCTCTCATATCTATTTCTGATGCTATTATTAGTCTTAACAATAATCGCGGCGTGTTGGTTTTTGCAAGTAAAGATAATGAATCATATCTTGAAGAAAAACTGCTTTTCCAAAGCGCCACCTTAAATGACGTACAACTTGTATATTACCCAGACAAAACAATAATGCTCTTGCTACCTTATTACTTGTTTAGTGGACAAACCATAACGACCGAAGGAAAGCCTCTTATTTTGCGCTACGCTGTTGCTGCGGTTGAATCGTATTAACCGCTTGTCCGTACTGGCATAATAATGTGGAGATAGCTGTCGTCCGTTGTAGATCTGAATACTCCTGGATTTAATGATCCCGTCATCTCAAATTGTAATTTTTCTTCTTGGAAATGACTCAAAAAATCTAAAACAAAACGAGAATTAAAGGCGATTTCTCCTCTCTCCCCCTCAACTTCTCCTTCAAGAACAACCCTGTTTTGTCCTACTTGTGGGGTGTTTGCTGATATGATCATATCTCCCTCGGCTATGATGAACCTTATTATGTTTGCGTTGCCCCTGGCAAAAATACTTGTTGATTTAACCGCCTGAAGGAACTTTTCCTTATCGAGGATAATTTTTGTTGTGTGTTTTTTGGGAAGAATTTTTTCAAAATTAGGATATTCCCCATCTAAAATTCTCGTGTAAATTTCTGTTTCTCTGAAAAAAAATCCAAGTTGAGAAGCATCAATTGTTTTTAAGGTAATGGTTTTATTATCTTCGTCTTCAAGACCAATATGTACCACCTCTGTTAATGTTCTTGCTGGAATGGTTATATTGATGTTTTCTTCCATATTTAAATCTACCCTCTTTAGAGATAGTCTATATCCGTCTGTTGCAACAAAAAGAGCCTCCTTATCAACTTTTTGAATTTTTATTCCTGTTAATATTGGTCTCCCTTCGTCTGTTGCTGCTGCAAACAAAACAGGCTCTAGTGCTCGCAAAAATTTTTCTCTTGGAATTTCTGCACCTTTTATTTTGTCGTGCTTTGGAAGAGGAGGAAATTCCTCCTTTGACACGCCGGGGATGGTCGCCTCGAACCCGTTGCTTATTATTTCGAGAGCTCCTTCTTTTGAGCTCATTTCGACTACCCCCTCTGGAAGAGAGGTGATAAACTCAATAAGAAGCTTTGCGGGGACACACAGGCCTCCTTCTTTTTCAATTTTAGCGTTGCTTCTAGATACAATTGACGTCTCCGTATTGGTCCCAGTAACAGTAAAGCTTCCTTCTTTTGCCTCCAATAGAAAGTTTTGGAGAATTGGAAGTTGAGCTTTGGAAGAAATAATTTTTCCTACCCGTGTCAGTGTAGATAATAAGTGTGTTTGTAATATTGAAACTTTCATATTCTATTTATTAGTATTAGTAGTAATAAGCAGTGTTGAAAAGTGTATGGTTTTATTCTAGGGCTGTCAACTGGTAAGAAATCAAAATTTTTAAAGAGGACAAGAGTGTGGATAACTCTGTGGATAAAACGTTGATAATTGCAGACTAGTGGAAAACTTTTCTTTTTTAAGCCCATAGTTGTTTTTTAATCCCCACAACCGCTTCTCTTAAGTGTTCATTTGTTGAAAGTTCGTGGGTAATTGTGTCAATTCCATGCATAATGGTTGTGTGGTCTCTGCCTCCAAGCATTCCTCCAATATCATCCAGCGTGAGCCCAAGTTCAACTTTACATAAATACATTACAAGTTGTCTTGGTCGTGCAATCGGTCTATCTCTTTTAACTCCTTTTAAGGCCGTTGACTTAACGTCGTAGTATTTTGAAACAGCTTCTAAAATTTCTTGTGGGTTTACGCGCCTTTTAGAAGAAGGAGTTGCTGATGCAGGTGAAGAGCCCCGGGCCGACAAAAGAGCAGTGATGGAGTCAGGAGAAAGCTCTGTTTTGTGTGTAGATACTTCTGTGGTGAGGCGCTTGAGAAAACCCTCAATTGCGCGCGTATCGGTTAAATTTGCTGCAATAACCCGGGCTGCGTCAATTGATAACTGAAGACCAATCGCTTGTGATTTAATGTTTACAATTGCCGCTCGAAGCTCAAAATCAGGTGGAGAAATATCCACCATGAGTCCCCCCTCAAATCGGGATCTAAGACGATCTTCAAGGCGGGAAATTTCTCCCGGAGATCGGTCGCTCGTTAGTATGACTTGCCCTCCTTCTCGAAGCACCGCATTAAATGTGTGGAAAAATTCTTCTTGTGCTGTTTGTTTTCCTGCAATAAATTGAACATCATCAACCAGGAGCAGTTCTGCGGAGCGATAGCGCTGTTTAAACAACCTGACAGATTTTGTTTGAATTGCTTCAATGATGTCGTTTAGGAATTCTTCTCCTGCGCAATACACAATTTTAGAGGTCGGTTTTTTGGAAAGAAGCATATTTGCAACTGCGTGCATGAGGTGTGTTTTTCCTACCCCTACCCCTCCATAAAAAAACAATGGGTTATATGCGCTTCCTGGAGATTTTGCGACAGCAGAAGCTGCGGCGTAAGCGATTTGATTTGTTGTGGAAACAGCAAATGTTTCAAATGTAAATTCTGGTCGTATGTGCATGCGCCTTGCTGCGCTTGTAACGTCTGTACGAGGAGATTCCATGGTTGATTGAGAAAACAATGGCCCTGCTTCTTTATCAGAAAGAGTGTGTTTTTTTGAAGTTACAACAAAAACAATGCTAATATTTGAATTTACGTGATGATCCAAGACACTTTTTACAAGGGAGTAATAGCGAGTTTCAACCATGGTTCGAACAAGGGGGTTGTTGAGTCCGACAGTCGCCACCCCATCTTTAAGAGATAATAACTCGCTGTGAGCAAAGTGTGTTTGATAGGTGGCTTTCGAAACAGAAAGCTCAAGCTCTGATAAAACCGCCTTCCAAATTGTGTTTGGTTCCATGGTGTGTTGTAGCAGGGGTTGTGGACAAGTTATCCACAATATAATTGTTTAAGGGTTTATAGTCAATAGTAAAGGGTGGTATAATGGTTTTTATGAAAAAAGGTCCTAACACAATAAAACTTTCAAAAAAACCCACAATCCTCCTTTTTATTATTATTCTTCTCATTTGTATCGCGGTGTTTGTAAAAACAATTTTTGTTAAAGACACATATATTAATGTTGAGCTTCTCGTAGGCGGAGGTGAGTGGTGGTGGGACACCTCTCACCCACCTTATTGGTTGGGAGATCCCATTGTTGAGGGCGCAGCGGAATATACTATCCAAGGGAAAAAACAAATTGAGCTGTTGGAGGTACAAAAGTTTAACGAAGGAAATAAAAAAACAATATATATCAAAGCAAGGTTACTTGCGACCGCAAACAAATGGACAAAGAAATATCGATATAAACAAACACCGCTTGAAATCGGATCAACGCTCCTTTTGGCACCCAACAATATTCAGCTTTACGCAAACGTTATTGGAATACAAGGAATTTCGCCAGAAAGAAAACACAAGAAAAGAACAGTCTCCCTCAAGTGGTATAACGTATATCCGTGGCAAGCAGACGC
>CAYRFA010000002.1:9487-22943 GCA_964423435.1 uncultured Gammaproteobacteria bacterium
CCAAAAATTATTATTACCCCGCTTATTATCGATATTCAATAACCAGTCATAAATTTTTTTGTGCAATCAACCAAATGTCCCACGAGGGAATTTTACCAATTGGTTTTAAAGGTGCGCCAAGGGTCCCCCATTCAAGAAGACGGAAACCCGTCATTGAAAGAAAGAGCGTTAATTCAGGAAGAAAAAAATATCGCATTGAGTGCAACTCATGTGTTGGTGGAATTTTTTTCCCATGAGCATGAATAGTGTGATGTACGTGAACCAAGTTTTGTTCTGTGTCCCACATAGACTTTTTGTTTCTGGTAAACCGCGAATTATTAAACCGGAGTGCCCGTTTGCTGTTTTTAGGAGCAAGAAAGAAGACTCCGGGTCCATACCAACAATCAAAAATAAACAACCCTCCTGGTTTTATGCAACGGCTGGCTGCGCGGAAGTATTTCTCAACAGAATCATTTGTTGTTTGATAGCTTAATACATGAAAGAGCGAGGTGGCAACGTCAAATTTTTTCCGAGGCTTGTAACTATCTATTTTTGTGTGAATGAGATTAACAAAGCGCCCAGAAGCATCAATGTTTTGTTTTGCAATAGTTAACATTGGTAACGAGCAATCGATTCCAGTTGGCATATATCCTAGGCGCGCAAATTCAACACAATGCTTTCCTGTTCCACACCCAAGATCTATTAAGCGCTTTCCCTTAACGTTATAGAGTCGAATTAGTTTATTAATAACCCGTGCCTCTTGACCATATTGTTTTTTTGCATAGATAGCGTCGTATAAAGAAGCGGTTTTGATAAACGGTTTATTGTTGCGCATAGAAAAGTTTTTGAGCAGCATTATTCAGCGCCATGGCTGTTTTATCCCAAGAAAACAATTTTACCGTATGTTGACGCGCCATTTTTGAAAGAGAACGCTTTTTTGAAATAGGAAGCTGAAGAAAGCGCACTATTGTTTTTGCAACACCACTTTCCGAATAGTCATGAATGTAGTAACCTGTTTTGGTGTTCACTATTTCTCCATTGCCCCCAAAAGAGCGAAGCACTGGTACGCCACAGGCCTGAGCCTCTATAACAGATAAGCTTGCTGTTGATCCCCCACCACAATATGGAGAACCAAGGTAGCAAAAAACATCACCAGATTGGTAAAAAGAAGGGAGCTGATCTTCTGATATTATTCCTACAAATCGAACCACCTTTTTTAAATGAAGCGAACTTATTAAAGAGAGATATTTTTCTTTTTCTATAGAATTATTTATGCTCTCTGAAATGTGAACCTCAATGTTCGGATATCGCTGGACAACCCTCCTTAAAGATCGAATCAGGAGCTCTGTTCCCTTTAACATAGTGTAATCAGTACTATGAAGCAAAATAAAGTGATTACGAGAAGAGCGTTTTTTAGTAGGAAAAAAAATTTGATGGTCTACACCATTAGGTAAATAAAGATCCGGCGCCCGCTTATATCTGTTTATAATATATTGCGCAACGTGCGCGTTTAATGTTGCCAATAGAGTGGCGTGGCGTATTGCATACGCGTCAAACCATTGATAGCATGTTCGAGCTATGTTTAAGAAAAACTTTGCACGAAAAGACATGGTGTTGAAGCGCACTTGGTCATAAAATATAGACAAGGGCTCAAAACAAAACACAAGAGATTTTTTTGAAAGAATGACACCTAAAAAATTCAAAGGAAAGTTTGTTGTAAGAACAACAGTGTGATCGTCAACAACACGAAGCAAACAAAAATAATTTATAAGAATAGTAATGGGAAGAAAAAACCAATACCCAAAACGGGGCTTCCAAAGAGGTGCAACAGTTACACCCAGCTCCCGAAAACGCCTGCTCCAGTATAAAGAAACAGTTTCAAGGCACAAAACAACACGCAATTGTTTTGGAAGCCTCTTTATTGTTTCGTAGAGGTACTTTTCACCACCACGTAAACTAACACATTCCGTGTGAAGGATTAATAGCTTTCTATTCTTCATATCTTTGAGTATACTGTGGACGCATGTTTACACAGTTGATGGCCCAGATAGTATACAACAAAAAGGTTGTTCGGACGACACTTATTCTGTTATTAGTGACACAAAACGCTCTTGGAATTCTAAATACATTTTCTACTCTCTTTCCTGTTCCCCCTCGTACGTCTATCGGACTGATGACAGAAATTGCAGCACTTATAATAGTGGTAGTCTCGTGGATGTATATAAAGCACCTCAGTGTGTTTCGTCGCGCTTTGCATCTCGTTGATTATCTCCTCATGTTATATATTGTTTTTCAAGCACTGTCTCTTCTGGTTGCTCCAATTGTGTATCAATCAACAAACTTTCGAATATTGCTCATTGCCAGTATTCAATATGGATGCACCCGGCTTATTGTTTTTTCTTCAAAAGAGAAGAAAATATTGATGATAGGAATTTCCGCGGTTGCACTTCTCATTGCTCTTGCAAGCGTATTTCAGGTTTTTTTTCGTGATGCTGCTATTGCACTTTCTAAAATGCTCTTGTTTGGAGATGCGGCGTATGGTGTTGAGTGGGAACTTTTGCGTGGAAGAGTACCACATTGGGGAAACCTTACCATAGTGTTTCCATTTTTTTTCAGCTCATTGTATTTTGTACGAAAAAAGGCTTTTTTATCGCGTTTATATCTTTATCTAGGGTTACTACTTATCCCCTTTGCTTTTATTGTGTCAAATTTTCGTTGGATAACAACAAGTTTTATTATAGGAACGGGAACGTTAGCCGTTTTATTGGTAAGATATCGATTGATAGAGTCTAAAAGATTGCTTTTTCCAATAATAATGTCTTTTGTGGCAACGACGCTGGGTTTAGTGTTTGTCACCACATTTTTTCATTACAATATAATTGATAGACTGCTGCTGAAAGATTTTGATAGAGATGTAACAATCTCAACGGGGCGATTATATTTATATCAACAAGCAATTGATGTTTTTATATCGTCACCCGTTTTAGGAATTGGAATGGGAAATTATCCATATTTTGTTGAGGCAATCATTGGAGTTGGTTATCGTATTCCCCTAGCAAACCGTTTTTCAGAGATCACAAGACAACCGATTTCTTCACACAATGAGTTGTTAACAATTTTAGCCGAAGGAGGCGCGGTGTCTCTTCTATTATTTGTGTGGATGAATGCTTTAATAATAAACCATTTAATAACGTTTCTTCGCGTCACACCCATTAAGTATCAAAAAGAAAAAACGCTGTTTTCTTTGACTCTCATAGTCTCCCTTCTGATGTATTATTTCTATGGATTGTTTGAAAATACGTCGCAGAATAATATGGTTGTGATATTTTTTATCTATGCTGCAAGCCAGACGTGGTTAAAAAGTGAGTCTATCGTGCCTCATTTCCAGACGAGAAAATAACGATTCAAATTGGAATGAAGGACGGTACGTTTGAAGGGTTTGATATCGATACTGCCGTAGTTTTTTCCAATTAAGCATGGTTTCCCAGACGATTTTCGGATACATAAACGGATTATATTTAATAAGGCAATATATACTAACCAGGGTCTGCCACGCTAATAACCGAAACGCCTGTTTTATGAGAATTTTTTGGGGCCACGTGATACACACGGTCCAAATAAGATTACGGAAACTATAATACATGACCATATAACTTTTTCTCCCCCACGTAAATGTACGCATGTGCCTTGCGACAAGAGAACTATTTTTATATAAGGTTGCACCAACAGCGGCTGCGCGAATTGAGAATTCAACATCCTCCAGATACCACACAAGAACAGGATTGAGAAAGTATCCATATAAGTTAACCATTTTTTTCATAAACGAGTATTGAATCAATAAACAAGACATTGAAGCAAGAGAGGTAAAAATTGTTTTAGAGAAAGCATTCTTAGCATAGCCAGTTCTGAAATATTCAACTCCAAAAGAGTCGATTTTTTTCCCTTCTGATTCGTACACCAAGGGAATAATGATTTCTCGGTAATCAGATTTTGTTCGGATAATTTTTTCCAAGTTTACAAAAAAGTTTTTACTAATCCACGCATCATCGTTGATGATGAGGTAATAATCACATTTTTTTTGGATCGTTTTCAGTATCGCCTTATTATTTATTCCCACAAAACCCGCGTTATCTGGTGACACAACAATTTTATGAATAAGCGTTTTTATAGATGCGAGCGTGTGGTTTGAATTATTTGTCGTTACAACGACGCGTATGGTAGTTGTTCTCGTTTTTGCCCCATAGATTGACGTTATACATCTAGTTAAAACAGGGATAACCCGCGGTGTTCCAGAAGAAGCAATAATACACGTTATTATCACATTTAGTATTATATAATAGAAGAGCTTGATTAGATAAATAGAGCCATCTTTATGAATATAGTTTCAGTGAATATTGTCACATATAACAGTCGACAATACATTAAACAATGTATAGAGTGTGTTTATAAACAGGTATATAAGAAGTTTTCCATTGTGGTTATTGATAATTGTTCTTCAGACGACACTGTGTCTATCTGTAAGCATTTTCCATTACGAATTATCCAAAACAGTGTAAATATGGGTTATGCAGCGGCGCATAACCAAGGAATTGGTTTAACAGAAAGCAAATATGTTCTTACATTAAATCCCGACGTGTTTCTGAGACCAAAATTTTTATACCAGATGGTTTCAGTTGTTGAAAAAGACGTACATATCGGTTCAGCCTGTGGATTATTATTACGAACTGATCATGTAAGCGAATCGCCAAAAATTATTGACGGTGCGGGACTGTTTATGAGAAAAAATAGACGACAAGGACTTTTGTATGAAGGAAAACCAATTCGATTGACACCTCAAGCTAATTATATTTTTGGTCCTGACGGATCAGCAGCTTTTTATCGAAGAACAATGCTTGAAGACGTTGCTATTCATAAAGAAATTTTTGATGAAGATTTTTTTATGCACAAAGAAGACGTTGATCTTGCGTGGCGTGCCCAACGAGCCGGGTGGGAATCTGTGTTTGTCCCCAAAGCAATTGCGGTTCACATCCGAACGTTTCGTTCGGGGAAAAGACAAGTGGTTCCTCCCACAATACAGCGCATAAGTTTGCGCAATAGGTATCTTTTGTTATTAAAAAACGACGAATTAAAATATTTTTTGAGGGACTTGCAGCACATCATGATCTACGAATTCGGTATTTTTTGTTACGTTTTATTTATTGAGCGCCACTCTTTCCATGCATACAGAGAAGTGATTTTATTGTGGCACTCAATGATACAAAAAAGAAACTATATTCATCGAGTTTGGCCAAATGGTTCCCAGGCGTATAAATTTTTCTATTAATTATGTTTATCTTTTTATCAGTCAAGTTTTTCGATTCATCGATGGAAGACCTTCTCTTACGTATAAAGAGAAGTGTATTAAACGATGAACATATTTATATCTGTGAAACCAGCGTTCATGGATTAATTGAAGCACAGCGAAGACCAGAATTTCAACAGATTCTAAATCATGCAGGATTTAATGTCCCTGATGGGATGCCCATTGTTTGGGCAGGTATAATGATGGGAAAAAAAGGAATCGAAAGGATATATGGACCAAAACTGATGGAAAACCTGTGTGCACTATCGGAAAAAATGAAGTGGAAAATTTTTTTGTACGGAACCACGGATTCCACACTTGATTTATTGTCGAAAAAACTAAAACGTATATTCCCAAAATTAATCATTGTTGGAAGGCATGCGCCCCCATTTCGGGCGCTTCTTGATGTTGAGAAAAATGAAATATATCAGAAAATAAACTCATCGCAAGCACACGTTGTTTTTGTTGGACTCAGTACGCCAAAACAAGAACTATGGATGTATGAAGCAAAAACACATCTCAATGCCAATATCCTTGTTGGAGTTGGCGCAGCGTTTGATTTTATTGCAGGAATTAAGCCTCAGGCCCCCATTTTTATGCAAAGGAATGGATTAGAATGGTTGTTTCGT
This sequence comes from uncultured Gammaproteobacteria bacterium, assembly GCA_964423435.1. Taxonomy (GTDB): domain Bacteria; phylum Patescibacteriota; class Microgenomatia; order UBA10105; family UBA927; genus CAIJMI01. The sequence continues at coordinate 15,437 of CAYRFA010000002.1, forward strand.
TTGTTTCAAGAACCACGAAGACTATGGAAGAGATATTTAATTAATAACACACTTTTCTGTTATTATTGTTTTCGCTCAATTTTTTTATTACGGAAGTAAATTCATTTTTTGTGTTTCCTAATCCTGATGGAATATAGAGCCCCTCCTTTTCTACAATTTTAGCAATTGGGGTATCAATGCGTTGATAGAGTCCAAGTTTACGAAACATGCTATCGGGAGCATAAAAAAACGGTCTTGTTTGGATTCCGTGTTTACTCAGGTTTTTCATAAGGAGATCTTTTGACACACCATACGTATTTTTTTTGATACGTATTGCATACATCCAATACACGCTTTTTGCCCATGGTTTTTCAATAGGAGTGATAATACTAGGTATGGTGTGTAGGTGTTTATAATAATATGCAGCCATTTTCCGTTTGAGCATAATTGATTCCCGTATGTGAGACAGGCTTATTAACCCAAGCGCCGCCTGAATATTTGTCATTTGATACCGATACCCAATGGCATCATGGGTAAAGCGTTTATTTTTAACATGGGAGAGGTTTTTTAATTTTAGCGCTTGTTCATACCATTGTTTATTGTTTGTGAGCATCATACCGCCCTCTCCACAGGAGACAATTTTGTTTGCATAAAAACTAAAAATAGAAATATCACCAAATGAACCAACTTTTTTTCCTTTATATTCAGCTCCATGTGCTTCCGCAGCGTCTTCGAGGATATATAAATGATATTTTTTCGCTAGTGCCATAATAGGATCCATATCACAAGGGTGTCCATAGAGATGGACGGGCATAATGACCTTTGTTTTTTTCGTGATATATTTCTCAATAAGAGACGGATTAATGGTATATGTGTCTTTGTCAATATCAACAGGAATTGCTTTTGCTCCCACATACCAAATAGCAAAATAACACGAAGCGATGGTCATAGCGGGAAGTATCACTTCGTCGCCCGGACCGATTCCAAGAGTAAGAAGCGCTAAATGAAGAGCAGTTGTGCCTGAATTTGTTGTTGCGCCATACCGCATGCCTACATAGGAAGAAAATGCCTTTTCAAACAGTTTTACCTGTGGTCCTTCGGCAGATAACCAACCTGAAGAAATAATATTTCGAATTTTTTTGTATGTTTCAGGGTAAATAAGTGGACGGTTTACAGGAATTTTCATCATATGTGAATTTCTTTTTTTTCTTTAGCAGATTTGTACACGCTTTCAATTAAATGAATCACGGCTGCTCCGTCAAATACATCCGGAAGCGGTTGAGTATTTTTTTGTATACAGGAAGCGAAATATTCAAGTTCCTTTTGATACGATGAAGGGTCGATAGAAGAAACATCGTATTTTTTTATATGAGTATTATCTTTGTTTCCAACAATGAGCCAATCACCGTTTTTTGAATCAATAAGAATATATCCTTTACCCCCCCATATCTCAATCGTCATATATCCGGTCCACTGGGTCCAAGAACATGAGATAATTGCTTGTTGATTTTGTTTTGTTGTAAATATTCCTGTTCCAGTATCTTCAACGAGCGTCTTTTTCCAATAAACACTACCCACTGATCCTACACAGGTTGTAAAATCGCCCATAAACCATCGAGCAATGTCTATTAAATGACACCCGTTATCAATCACCGTTCCTCCACCAGACAGGCGTTTATCCCAAAACCAGTCATTTTTTACATGCTCTCCATTGTTTCCAATGCTTCCCTTAAACAGGAGAATCTTTCCAATAGTACCTTGATGAACAAGTTCATGCGCTTTTTGAATTGACGGGAAGAACCTATGATTGGAACCAGTTTTCACAAAGCGTTTATAGCGTTTTGCTGCACGAACAATACTGTCTGCATCACGACTGGTTGGCGCAAGAGGTTTTTCACATAAGACATGTAGCCCTTGAGAAAGAGCTTCAATTGTGCATGATGTATGATAGACATTTGGAACAGCTATTACAGCGGCATCGCACGAAATTTTTTTTAACACTCCGGAAAGCGTTGTATCAAAAGCTATTTTATACTTCGTTCCGATTTGTTTTGCTTTCTGTTTGTTAAGATCAACAACGCCCATAAGTTGGATAGATGAGGACGCTTGAAGACATGCCTGAACTCTTTTTTGTCCAAAATATCCACAACCAACTACTACAACACGTATGCGTTTCTTCATATAAATTGTACGGTTTCTTAATTCGTTTTCCCATTGTAGCAACGATTTCTTCTCAGGACAACAAAGGGTATAATGAAGCGGATTCTCTTATATGACCAACAGAACAGAAACAAACAGTTTAATCATTGTTGCTTTTCATGCGCCAACAACAAGCGGTTGTGATTATGCGACTCAGACAATTGAATTATTAGAGAAAAACAATAGTACCATTGGGTTTGTTCTTGGGGAGCCGATTACATGGAAGGATATTTTCTTATCGTATCGAAAGAAGAGTATTGTAGAAAAAATTTATCAACACACTCTCTTTCGTCCATTTTTTATTCTTCCTGGTCAAAGAATCATGGTTATTAAGCAAATGAATTACTTTATCAATGCGATGTTGCTTAATATATATGTTTCTTTATTTCATCCACAAAAGAAAAAATACTTTTGGTTTTTTGAGCCATTTTTTATGCCCATCTTTCTTCCCATTTTTTCTTCTTATATTACAGTTTTTGACTGTGTTGATTACTTTTTTTCTACCCAACAACCCTTTCGCTCTCACCTATTATATTCACTGCACTACGCCAAACACATCTTTGCCAATTCTATTGCTCTAAAAAACCAAATGCAACGATATCGACCAGATGTCTCAGTTGTTCCTCTTGGATTTGCCGATAGGCTATTTCGATATTTACGAACAAAAAAAATCACCAAGCATAAAACACTTCGAGTTGGTTTTATTGGAGGTATTGATGGTAGGATAGACTATTCATTATTGTTTCAAGTGGCCACAGCGTTGCCGAACGTAGAATTTGTATTTATTGGAACGAATCATTACGGATCCGTCGGTTTCCCCCCTTCTGTTAAACGGTTTTTTTCTCTTCCTAACGTACATCATCAGGAGGAAGTGGCAAAATCTTTCATACCTGAGATTTTATCAACGTTTGACATTGGTATCATTCCTTACAACATAAAACAATCATTTAATCGATTTTGTTTTCCAATGAAGCTGTTGGAATATTTTTTTGTTGGACTACCGGTTATAAGCACAAACATAGAGGAAATGAAAGAATACCAGGATCTTGTTATTGTAATAAAAACCTCGCAAGAAATGATTTTGGCAATAAATAGAATTAAAGAGCAAGGATGGGATAAAAAGAAGAAATTGAGGCAACGAACCATAGCGCTGCAACACTCATGGGAACACAAAATACGGACGATTCAAAAAGCGATAGGGTCTGCATGAGCATAATAAAATCCGATAGTTAAACCAAATGTCTTTATCAATAATTCATAACATGAATAAGCTACTGTTAATATATTTCTTTCCCCTTTCGTAATAGTAAGTATGCTTGCACGAATACTATCTTTTATTACCTGTTTTGCAAATAACTGTTTTTGAAAATAAAAATATCCATAACACGCCATTTCCCCTCGCGCATAAGTTGTATTTTGTTTTTTTATTTCAATTAAATCGAGCCATTTATTGTGGTATACGATGCATGTAGGATCGCAAAGGATGTTTTTTTTATGGATAAGAAGTTGAAGGATAATTTCTGCATCTTCCGCTGCTCCTCCAATGCTATGTGGACCAAGCCACGGCTTGAACGGGTCTGTTTTTAGTGCTTTTTTTCTGATAGCCATATTATTTCCAAAACCGACGGAAACAAAATGTTTACAAGGGGAAGAAATGATGCGGTGTTTGTTTTGCTGGAAAACACTGGGACAAAGCAACCCTGCGTGTTTTTTTGGCGCATACGGGCGTGTGGTTCCAAAAACAGCATCGACATGAGGATGAGTAAAAAAATCTTTTTGAACGATAGATAGCCAGTTTTTTGTGACGATACAATCGTCATCAGTAAAACAAAGAATAGTGCCCCGCGCTTGACGCACTCCACAATTTAGAGCAATGGATTTATTTTGTTGTTTAGAATGGATATATCTAAACCGCGCATCACAAAGAGAAGTGACAACGAGTTTTGTTTTATCATCATTACTTTGATCAACAACAAGTACTTCAAATTTTGAAAGTGTATTTTTTTGAAGAGATCGAAGACAGGATAGAACCGCGTGTGGACGATTCGTTGTTGGTATAAGAACGGAAATCATAATTACTGCGTATACAGCTGAATCATTTGTTTCGTTTTTCCATCGTGGGAAATTCTTCCCTGTTTCATAATAAGCACCCTCTCACAATTATCTTTAATGAGTGCAAGCTGCTGCGATGCGATAAGAATCGTCTTTCCTGCACGGAAAAATTCTTGTATTTTATTTAACGATTTTTTTTGGAATGCTTTATCTCCAACCATTAAATTTTCATCTAACAAGAGGATGTCTGGATTTGTTGAAGCTGCGATAGCAAAACCAAGTCGTAGGATCATGCCAGTGGAATATGTGAACAGCGGAATATCAATAAATTTTCCAATATCCGCAAACGCAATAATTTCGTGTAATTTAGCTTCAATTTCTCGTTTTTTCATGCCAAGCAACATTCCATTAAGATAAATATTTTGTATCCCTGTGAGATCTGGATGAAATCCAGCGTCGAGATCTATCAAAGACACAATCTTACCTCGTGTTTCAACAGTCCCCTGAGTTGGGGTTGTAATTTTTGAGATTATTTTAAGAAGTGTCGTCTTTCCTGACCCATTAGGTCCGATAATGCCGACCTTTTCGCCTTGCGTAATTGTGAGATTGATATCTTGGAGCGCATAAAAAATTTCAGATTTTGATCGAATGAGTTTTTCAACTAACGTCGGTTTTTCATGATGAATGATATATTTTTTGCTCACATGTTTTAATTGAATTGAAATGGTGTTCATATCAGAATCTTTTTTGGTAATACCGAAGTGCAGGAATAACAAAAAGGATAGAAGTCTCCGTGGTACAGACGATGTCTGAATGCTTTATACTTGTTCCATATTTTCTTTATAGACATAGATTTGACATTGTATGTTGCAATGGTTTTGTCTACATAATCACAAGGACGAGTGTCTCCGTTTGAATTAATATCCAAGCTATATTGAGCGATATCACAGTATTTATCTTTAAAATAGTCCGATGTTTGTGCAGTCATCGTGCTATTTGGCTGAAACTTCAATTGATTGATAACATCTTTAATATTATGCTTGCCCGGAGTCTGGTGCAAGCAGGCGTTTAATGTTTTTATTGTTTCAAGGCGCTGTTTATTGTTTAACATGAGATTTTTATTATGTTTAAATTGTATAAGAGTGTCAAAGTGGATACCGTCTACATGAAGCTGTTTACTTACGCGTATAAACGTGTTTATGTCTTGAACATTGTTATGTTGAATAACATAATTAAGAATTATTTTTGGGCACGGTTTATTCTTTCGAATTGCCTGTATGATTTTGATATTTGAGACAACTCGATTGAAATCATCCACACCATTAATTGTTTTATATACAGAACGACGGCCCGCGTTTATTGATATACGTATTTCATCCCATTGAATGTATGAACAATGTTTCATAACGTCTTGTGTAAACAGCGAACCGTTTGTAATAAGTCTTCCATAAATACCACATTGTTTTATCATTGAGAGTAAGGTTTGGATGTCTGGAAATAGTAATGGTTCTCCTCCCCCAACTACCTCAATTTCTTTAACTGACGCTGGGAGATGTGTCATGATTTTTTGGTAGTCTCCAATTGTTAAATCAGTTTTACTATTCCCCCCCCAAGCGGCTTTTTCCTTTGGAGTTAACTGCATTCTCCAGCACATCGGACAATGGTGGTTGCAGGCATATCCAATGGGTATGATTCTCATTAATCTCGGTCCGTCTAAAAAAGGCACATGGGCTTTTATGAATAACGACAATCTTGTTTTAATACGAAACATATATTATTAGATCCAATCGTCAAAATTTTTACTTTCGTTGTGAAACAAGATAATACCAATGAGTGCAACAATGCTAATAAAAAGAGCGTTGATTATGAGCGTCATTACATCTGGTAATGGTGTGTTTACAAACACATGTTGAAATAATTGCATGATGGAAGTCATAGGATTGAGGCGCCATAACCATAGCATATTTGTTGGGATGATTGAAAAAGAATAGATAATTGGGGTTGCATAAAACCAAATAGTTAGAAACGCTTGAACGAAAAAGTTTATATCACGGTATTTAACATTGAGCGCTGATGTACATAGGGATGCTCCTATGGTAAATATCAATAATAAACAAAAAGACAGAAAAAAATATGGTATCCGAGAAATTGACAAAGGGATAATAAAAGCAAGGGGGATGCAATAGAGAAAAATAGCTATTGTTAAGTGGAACAAATTTGCTAGGATGATGGAAAGCGGAATAACTGCTCTTGGAAAACTAGCTTTTTTGATGAGTGACCGTTCGTTTACAATAGAAGGAGTAGTTTTTGTGAGAGAAAGACTAAAAAAATTCCACACAAGTAATCCAATAAGGAGGTAAAAATAGTAATGAGGAATTGTTTCTTTCATAAAAAAAGTAAAGATAAAGCCTATGACTAGCATTTGAAGGAGAGGGTTTAACACGAGCCAAAAAAAACCAAAAATAGTGTATTTATACCTTGCCCGTAATTCTTTTTCGGTCATCACAAAGACAAGCTCAAAAAATCGTCGCCATTCACGTTTCATGGCCTTATTATACACGTAGCTTTCTGGATTGTGACAACACAATATGTGCGCTATAGTATACACATTGTTATTTGTATGTATTTATTCTTTATTGTTATCCTTTTTATTTTCACCCTCCCTGTTCAACTGGTGATTTTTCTTTGTATTTATTGGACTTCGGGTACTCCTGTTATTTTTTTTCAAAACCGTATGGGAAAAAACGGAAAAAAATTTACTCTCTATAAGTTTCGTACGATGATTGTTGGATCAGAAAAGGAACAAAAACAATACAAACATCTTAATGAGGCTGATGGTCCAGCATTTAAAATCCGTCGCGATCCTAGATACACTCCTATTGGGAGATTTTTAAGTCATACAGGTCTTGATGAACTACCGCAGTTGGTAAATATCTTAAAAGGTGACATGGCGTTATTTGGTCCACGACCGCTTCCCATTTCTGAAGCAAAACAATTATTACCCTGGCAAAAAATTCGGCATAACATTAAACCTGGTATTCTTTCTCCCTGGGTGCTTGAAGGGTATCACAAAAAACGATTCGATGATTGGATGAGAAGTGACGTGGCGTATATTAAAAATAAATCAATCGTATATGATTTGAAGCTTTTCGTTCGTTCTATTGTCTTTATGATTCGGCTCTTTATGGTTGAATTGTTGTTCCAATAAATGGTTTCCCGTCTAGTGCCAGAGCAAGGTTATCAAGATTTCTTCCGCTCATAAATCGGACGCGGATTC
>CAYRFA010000003.1:0-22151 GCA_964423435.1 uncultured Gammaproteobacteria bacterium
CAACACCGCATCAATATGATGCAACAATTATTTAGCTACAGTTTCCGTCCTGAAGAAGGAAAAGCCATAACAGCAATTATTCCACATCTTCCAACTATTGATGCACGAATCACAATCTGTGCTCCAGAATGGCCGGTTGATAAAATTGCTAAAATTGACCTTGCAATACTCAGGCTTGCCATTTATGAAATATCCATTACCAAAGAAGCACCTGTGAAAGTAGTTATCGATGAAGCAATAGAGCTTGCCAAATCATTTGGCAATTCCAATAGTCCAAAATTTATTAATGGCGTCTTGGGGACTATTATTCAAAACATATGACATTTGACGAACTGCAATCAACTATCGGCGTAACTTTTCAAGACAAAAAGCTTCTTCAGCATGCATTTTATCACCGTTCTTACTTAAACGAAGCAAAGCATATCAAAGAATCAAATGAACGACTGGAATTTTTGGGCGATGCAATATTATCATTCCTCACATCACAATATTTGTACACCACCTATCCAACGTATCCCGAAGGTGTGCTCACAAATATCAGATCGAGTCTCGTGAAAACGAAAAGTCTCGGAGAATCTGCTAAAGTCCTCGGATTTGGAGATCTCCTTTTCTTAAGCCATGGGGAAGAAGAATCCGGAGGAAGAAACAACATGTCTCTCCTTGCTGATTCCTTTGAAGCGTTTTTAGGAGCAATATTCCTTGACCAAGGAATTGATACGGCGAGACAATTTCTTACCACCTATCTATTTCCTAAAACTGCAGGGATCGTTGAAACAAAAGCATATTTAGATTTTAAGAGTCTTCTCCAAGAAATCGTTCAGGAGGATACGAAATTATCTCCTACCTACAAGGTCGCCAAATCAGAAGGACCCGATCATAATCGTTTATTTTTTATCGAAGCATACATCGGAGAAAAAAAATTAGGGGAAGGAAGTGGTAAATCCAAACAAGAAGGAGAGCAAGCAGCTGCTGCAAACGCGCTTGAGAAGATGGGTAAACTATGATAGGATTACGCATATGGTAAAAATTAAACTTTCTCAAACTGGAAAACGAAATCGGAAAACATACCGCATTGTCGTTATGGAAGAAGGAAAGCGCAGAGACGGAAAAACAATTGAATTGTTAGGTTTTTATAATCCTCTCGTCAAACCCCCACAACTTACGATTAACCAAGACAGGCTCAAGTATTGGATATCAGTCGGAGCCCAAAAAACAGATGGAGTTACAAAAATTCTCAAATAAGCACTCATGAAAGATACACTTCTATATATTCTTACCCACATCGTTGATCACCCTGAAGCAATTGAGATTGTTGAACAAACAGATAACGAAAGAATCATCTATCTGTTAACTGTCGCCCAAGAAGATATGGGGAAAGTAATCGGAAAACAGGGAAGAATTATTAGAGCACTTCGAGATCTTGTCAAGCTCATGGCTGCAAAAGAGCACACATATGTAGATATTGTGTTAAAAGAAGACGAACCAATTGCTCAACCAACGTCATAAGCAACTCATGCACATAACCGTTCTTACGCTATTCCCTGATATGTTTCAGGGGCCATTGACAGAATCAATAGTCAAGCGTGCACAAAATCAAAAAATTATTACTGTCACTTTTGTAAACATTCGCAACTTTGCAGCGGATAAACACAAAAGCGTTGATGATCATCCATTCGGTGGGGGAGCTGGAATGATTCTTCGTGTTGATGTAGTTGATAAAGCACTGCGCTACGCAAAGTCTCTTCATGTAAAAGCTAAGGCGCATTCGATACTTCTTGATCCACAAGGAACACCATATGATCAAAAAAAGGCAAAGCAGTTATCTTCATACGATCATCTCATTTTTCTTTGTGGTCATTATGAGGGCGTTGACGAACGAATTCGATTACTCATAGATGAGGAAATCTCAATTGGAGACTATATCCTTACTGGCGGAGAAATACCAGCAATGGTCCTTATTGACAGCATTGTTCGTCTCCTTCCCGGCACACTGAAAAAAGAGGGAGTAACAACGAATGAATCGTTTTCAGGTGAAACATCACTTTTGGAACATCCCCAATACACGCAACCAAAAACATATAAAAGAAAAAGCGTACCAGCCATTCTTCTTTCCGGCCATCACGCAAACATTGAAAAATGGAAACAGCAGGAAGCCCTCAAACGAACAAAACTTAGGCGAAACGACTTGCTTACGGACTAAATGGGTCAAGAGATCGCGGTTCTGTTTGTATCTGCGAACTATCAGTGCCAATTGGAACACTTTTCGTTACAAGCGGCAAGGCGCTGATTTTATTTATTACTTGAATCTCATCGTCTGATAGAGGTTTAAGGACATCACTAATTTTCCCCAAATTCTTTGGATTCGGTGCATAATAGGCATCCATTTGAATTGTTGATTTTGTTGTCCCGGATTTATTATCAAAGGAAAGATCAAAATTTCGTATTCTAAATAAACGCCTAATCTTAACCGCTTTTTCTACTACGTTTCTCACTTGTTCTATTGGCCCTGCAACAATAATTGAAAATGGGACAATGTTAACTCCAATTTTTTGTTCTTCCTGCGATAACTTCTTCGCCGCCTCTGTTGCTACTGATCCAATAGAAGAGAGGGAAATACCAGATACAGCGACACCTTCTTGTGACGTTAATCCGTCGATCGTTGAAAAAATAGTCCCAAGTGATTTATCTGCAGGAACTGCTGAAATTGCGGCAGTTGCATAGGACTCAAGCAGTGTCTCATCAAGTGCATTTAGTATATTGATCTTTTCTTCTAATTGTTGCACTGTCTTGGTTTGTTCATACACAATTTTCACCATGCTGGAAATTTTATTAAATCCTGGAATGATTCCGACAAAAAAAGCGATTAAACAAAAAAGAATAATAGCTCCTGAAATAATAAAACTTTGATACAGCCGAATAATGCGTCTAATTAGTCTCATAATGCTTGTTTTAGTATCACTGAATAGGAAAGGCCCATCATAATATCCCCGTTTTTATCAAGCGTAAGGGAAGTAAGATTCGGGGTTCTAATTTTATTTTCATCAACCAATTTCACGATTTCTTCCATCATCGATACGGCTTCTTGAATATCAGGAAGGTTCACAGATATTTGTACAGTATTTTTGTCCCCGATAGAAAATGATGTTAATTTCGGAGGACGAGCTAAAAGTAGTGTCGTATCAATATATGGAGCAACAGAAAATTGAGTGTTAAGAATATTATTTAATGATGTAATTCTAGCTCTAAGAGCCAGCAACATTCCTTCTTTCACATTTTGATTTTGAATAGTTTGAGAAAGTCGTTTCTGCTCCCCCTCTAATTGATTGAAACGAAAACGAATAACACCATAAAAAACAACAAGTACTATACCAACAATCAAAACAAACCATAACATGTACTGTCTGGCTATACGAAGATATTGTTCAACTAACTGCCAACCTGGTGTTAGACTCGCTTTGGTATCAAAAAGATTAATTGATCGTTGACCTGATACCATACTTATCTCCGTAAGGATAGTCCAACTGCAACAGCAAACATTGGTCCTTCGCTATCAAGGACTGCAAACCGTGCTTCTTTTGTAATGCCGACCCAAGGATTTGCTGTTTGTGTTTCAATATTCACTGCTTGGGCAATATAAGATACAATTCCCGGAAGTTTAGAGCTACCACCGTTCACAATAACTGCTTCAATTCGTTCATTTGTATGCCGCTCTCCAAAAAATGCAATAGCCCGTTTCATTTCATTAATAATCGTGGCCATAATCGGTTCCATAGAAATAACCAATTTCCCTTCCAAAACGTCCTTATTTAATCCATACGTTTTTTTGTACTCCTCCGCTTGGCTCGCGTTAAAGTCCAAACTCTGTGAAAGTGCCCGTGTTAATGCTTCTCCACCAGCGCTAATAGAACGGGTAAAAATTAATATCCCATTATGAATAATGGACATATCCGTTGTTTGTGCACCTATCGATACAATCATATAATTTTTTAAGTTCACAACAGATGTTCCAATTGCACGCGCTGATGCAATAATCTCTGTCTCTGCTGCAATAGGAGTAAGATCAGACAATTCTATAATCGTCATATACCTCTCAATGAGTGCTTTGGGAGCGGCCACAAGAAGCACCTGCATTTTTCCTGTCCCAGTTGTCTTTGCATCCTGAAGTACGGTAAAATCCAAATTGACTTGGTCAAGTGGAAGTGGAATATATTGTTCAGCTTCCCATTGAATTGCCGAATTGAGCTCTTTACTTGATAACTGAGGCACTTCGATCACCCGAGTAAAAACCTGCGCCTCAGGTAACGCGATATTTACTTGATCAGACTTAGCCCCCGTCTCTCTCACTAACTGCTTAATAATATAGGATGTAGCATCAATCCCTGAATCAATTGACGTTGTGCTTTTTTGCGGAGTAGGCATGCTTCCTGCAGCTACAAGCGTTCGCACTCCTTTTTCCTCATTTATTTCAATAAGTTTAATACTATGACTTCCAATATCTATTCCAAGTAAACTTTGCATAGGCAGGTATCTCGTTAATGAACAAGTGATCCTTGACTAAACACACTATAATCAAACACGGTTGCAGGTCCAGCATATTGTCTGCGAACAACAATCTTTCTCGTCACTCCACCTTCCGTACACCCACTTGCTGTGATTTGTGTACAACCAACAGAAGATACTTCAAGGCCTTGTTTTGGTAGTTTCTCACCACCAAGCGGGGTAACTGTAACGGTTGCATTCCCGTAATATGGTCGTATGCGCATAAATAGGGGAATAATACCTACGCCTGTTGGAATTGTTACAGTTTGCCGATATACATCTGTCATTGCACCACAACCACCACTTACATTATCGTAATCCGTAACAGTTGAAAAATTATTCGACGGTCTTGTTGCAACATCAGGATCATACGCGCCGCGAGTAACTAAATACGTTCCCCCTGATTTGTAATATATGGTGACTTCCAAAGCTGGAGCAGGGGTTGCATGCATCCAACAAATATCAATGGTTGAGTTTTGATAATAGGAAGATTCATCAATAGCATTTAAGGTAGTATGACCAACTAACCAAACACTATCAGCTTGACCAATTGTAACCGTTGGGAGTGTATACACTCCTGTTGTATCCCCAATAACCGCGATATTTGATGAATATCCAGCTCCAGGAATATACGAAGTATTTGTTGCTTGCGTATTTGTCCGAAGCGCTTCTTCAATTCCAGCCTCAGCTGCACTAAAAGCACGGGCTGATTCTTCTAAATTTCGTCCCATACTGACATCTGATACACTTCTCCCAATCAGTGATAACGCAATCGTCACGGCAATACTTAACACAAGAACAGTAATAAGAAGCACTTGTCCTTTATATGCAACAACTTTCATAATACTAGTATAAAGTCATTGGTCACTCCCTGCAAGTTATTCATTTGTTGAATTTCGAACACTGATTGTTGTTTGAAATATTTCCATCGCGCTTTCATACGACGTGGCTGCGAGATTCTTTTGACGAAGACGAAAGGAGACACTCAGTGAAGAAGGTATTCCACCTACTCCAACACACGTAAATTGTAATGGTTGATTTACACATCCGCTCACACCGCTATTATCAATGAGCGTTACATTGCTGTTTGTGATATATAAGGGATCAATTCGTGAAGCACTCATCGATGCAATTCTTGAAACACCAGCAATAGCATCATCAACGCATTCAATAGTAGTTATTCCACCATCTAATCCTGTAATTTCAACTGATGATACCGGTTGTTTGGGATCATCAGAGCTAAGATTGCATTGCGTAGTTGTGATGGTTGTTGCATTTTGAATCAATCGACTTATCATTCCCATTGTCATTTCACCGGTTTGCTTTAATTCTTTAATCACCTCTGTTTTTGTATTTAAATGAATGCTTGAAAAAAGCACCTGAGTAATAATAACGGAAACAAACGAAATAACTCCTGCTGCGACAAGCAGTTCGATAAGTGTAAAACCGTGTTTATTCATATCATTTCCACTGTGTATATTTTGTTTTCAACGTAATGTTTTTTGATGTATTTCCTTCCATCCAAGACACCGCAACTTCGACATCCATCTGTCCAGAGTCAAGAAGGTTTGTTATAAATCTCACAAATCGAGAAAAAGACCCAGTGAATGGGGGGCAAGATTCCCCAGCAACTGGACTTAACTGTCCAGAACCATTCATACAATATCCAGTCCCTGTTCCTCCCATCGTATCTCGCAATGAAAACGTTGTCCAATTATTATCGCGTTCTTCACGAATAATTTCTAACGCTTCTTGTGCATATTGAACAGCAAGACCTCGTGCCTTGCTCGTTTGAGCGTTTTGAAGAGATGAAGTCATCCCAATAACAAGACCTGTAATAAGAAGCATGACAACACCAAGGGTCACAACCGCTTCAATAAGCGATATGCCATAAACCACATGCTTATTTGGTATTACATGCATCTTAATAATCACTAATCGTGCCTGATGGGCTAATTTTGATATCATATGTTGTCGAGATTCCTCCAAGTGTAATTATTGCATCAGTGGTCAAATCAGTTCCGGCTGATAATGGAAAAAACCGTATTGTTTGATCAGCAGATTGAAAATGAGCTTCTTTTGAAAGATACACGGTCACCGGTTCATCGCTTCCATTCGTACAACGAACCGTAATGGAATAACACGAACGAATCCCATCGGAACAAATGTTTGTAAAAGTTACATCGTAACTCTCAAGAGTCGTACATGACGCAGACTTTACACCAGAATTTACCTTTGATACAACGAGTCTCAAATCTGACTTTATAGTAAGTCCTGATTGACGCACGCGCTCACGATTGGTATAGGAATTATAATTAACAATCACTCCGAGGGACAATACCATAAGAATGGCAACAACAACGATAAGTTCGATAAACGTGAAGGCCTGCCTCGCCAGCAGGCGAGCATTACGGGTTCTTCGTTCCATAATTATAACCCTCACCTGTTTCAATTGATCCGCATGTATCAGCGGCTATATCTGCATTTTCGACTTTCGCTTCCAAACAATATCCGTAATAGTCGTTCGTTCCCTTATAACGATATGACGAATTTTGTGGATCTGATGGGATACTAGGAAAATAGGTATCAACCAAAACTGCGGATAATTCACTTACATCAACCCATCCAAGGGATCCAACTACTGGATAAAACCCGTTATCTGACCTGTATAATTCAAGTGCTGATCGGATTTGTTCAATATCTCCGCGGCGTTTAGCATCACGAGCGTTTCTGTTAATCGAGACATATGAAACAATACCAAGAGCAGTGAGAACTGCGATAATAGCTATTGATATTAAAATTTCGATAAGTGTAAAACCCCTTTTCATAAATAACCCTTTCTTCATTGAACATTTCTAATACAATAAAACACTCCGGCTGTACCCGAACAATTAGTTATCGCGTTCCCACTGTTTACTTCCATTGAAACACAAAAACAATAGGATGTAGAGGAACAACTCGATATGGCTGCATCATCATATCTAGTGCCTGTTTGAGGATCTGATGGCATATCATTGGGTAAATAGGTAATACTTAATCCAGAGCAGCTTCCTGGATATGACGATTGTGTATTTGCATAATATTGTTCCATCGCTTGTTGAATAGACTTAAGCTCACTAACCCGTCTGCTATCCCGAGACTTTTTTTGAATAGTTGAGTAGGAAACAGTTGCAATTGCCACTAAAATGCCAATAAGGGCTATCACAACAAGTAATTCGATAAGAGAGAAAGCAGGTCTTTTTGCCATAATAGTGTCACCACCATGCCAAATAAAAGGAATGGCCCGAAAGGAATATGACTTTTTAACGTCTTAACCTTTCCTAAAATAAGTATGACACCGGACAGCGCACCCGTCAAGAAAGCTACATATAAGGCAATAATTATTCCCGGATATCCGACGGTCAATCCAATAAGTACTGCTAACCAAATATCTCCATCGCCCATTGCCCGTCCTTTTGAAAAAAACCAAAGTAAAAAGAAAAATAAACCTGCGCAAAAAGAAGGGATCGCATAAAAATACAATAGCTCTCCAACTGATACGTGAAGAGCAATAAATCTCAAAATCACACCAAACCCCCAAAGGATAAGAAGGGGAGTAGGTAAAAGCTCACTTTTTAAATCCGAAACAAAAAGAACTAGCACAGAACAAAAAATAATAAGAGATATTATTAAGTTGTTCGATGCATAAAACAAATAAACAAATCCAATGCCAGTTATTAATTCAATAAGGGGATACTGGATAGATAGTTTTTTATGGCAACACCTGCTTTTTGCAAGTTGTATGATCCATGAAACAATCGGAATAAGTTCATACCAAGAAAGGGTGTGTTTGCAATGATCGCAATGCGATCTGCCATGAACAATATCTTCGCCAACCGGTAGCCTATCAATAAGAACATTTAAAAAAGAACCGATGGAACACCCAAGGATAAATACAATGAATATCCAAAACACCATATTTCTATTATAATGCAAAATTATGAAGCGTGTTTTTCAAAAAAAACCTTTGTTTATTGCTATTGGTATCATTATTATTGTCTCTTTTATTTTTCACGCACGACTCTTTATCCCACATTTACAACTAATAACGACTCCTGAATTTGAACTCAATGATGCAGTGCAATTAAGCTACGCATCAAAATATTGGTATTGGGAAAAATTACACGCGAGAGAATTACCATTTTGGTCAACACACATGGGGGCAGGGTTTCCTGTTCTAGGAGAAGGGCAAACCGGTATTTTTTTCCTGCCAAATCTTCTTTTGTACGGTTTATCTCCATCAGCTCCACTTGCATATAATCTTTCACTTGTTCTTGTTACCATAACAACAGCTCTGGGTACATTTTGGTGGCTTTTGCTTCTACAAATCCCTTGGGCCATAGCACTCGTCAGTGCTATGACATTTGCTGGTAGCGGGTTTTTTGTATTTCATCTTCAACACATAACTCTCCTACAAAGCTTTAGCTTATTACCTTTGATCTTCGTAGCAACACATCAAGTGATAAAGAAACAACGAATTCAAGACGTCATTCTTTTTTCAATACTTTTTTCTCAACAAATATTTGCTGGATTTATCCAAGCCGTGTTCATAACAGCAATCGGCTCAACCATATATGCCTTTTTTTTGTGGAAACAGTCGGGAAAAAAAATACACGGGGTACTTTTTCTTGTATCTTCTTACATAATTGGAATTCTTCTGGCGACCCCGCAACTTATTCCGTCAATAGAGTTTTCCCGACAAATTGTAGATCAATCAGAAAACGTTGGCTTTTCTTCTAAATATTCATTTGCCTTAAAAAGTTTTCTTTCTTTTCTCAATCCGTTTGCTATCGGCAATCCGAAATATGCGACCTATTATATCAACTCTCACGATGAAGGGCTTCTTTTTTGGGAAACAAACGGATTTGTAGGAATACTACCTCTCGTGTTGTTAACGTGCATACTTTTTGTAAAAAAATCATGGGGACGAATAAAACCTTTTTTTATACTTCTCTGTATAAGCATTCTTCTTATGTTAGGAAAATTTTCTCCGTTTTATTTTATTTATGACTTCTTCCCATTCACGCTTTTTCGCGTACCTGCACGGTTTGTTATCCTCGTCAGTTTTATGATTATTATCATTGGTTCAACACTTTCATGTTATATAAAAAAACGATGGATAACTATTCTTCTTTCAATCTGCTGGATAGGCAATCTCATCAGCCTTCTCCCATATTGGTACTCATATCACGAATGGAAACTCCCTGAAAAAATCACGGAAACACCGACATTCGCAAAAATTGTTTCCAATAATAGTGTTGTGTATCGATATCATCCAACCTGGCAACACAGAGATGTGTATATGCAATACGGATGGGTAAATCCTGATCAATATACGATATTCCAAAATGCGTTACGGCCAAATACCAATATCTTCTGGAAAGTTACCACATTTGATGCATATCCAAGCCGTACCCTTTCAAGAAAACAGACAGCTGATCAAATCATCAAAGAACATATAGAAACTTCAGCGGATCATATCGCGACAATGAGTGCTGTTGCGACAAATTTATTAACACTATTAGGAAATTCAAGTATCGTATCCGGAGACATGATAGACTCCCATGACATATTCCCACTTATCAAAAAAATCTCAGACGGAAGGAGTACCATTTATTTATACCAACTACCAGCTAGTATTCCTCGCGTACATTTTGTTTCGAATATCATACCAGTATCAACCATAACTAACGTAATACATGCACTTAGTGATTCCAATTTCGATCCAAAAACAACAGCATTACTTGAAAGAGTAAGTACAAAAAATCAAATACAGCTATCTCAATCTGATACGCTTGCAGTCATACAATGGTCTGATCAACGTATTGTTGTAAAAACCTCAACAGCAAACGAGACACCAGTTATATTGAATACGACGTTTTATCCAGGATGGATAGGAACTATCGATGGAAAAAAAACTACACTCTATCCAGCAAATATCTCTTCAACTGCTCTTCTGGTACCAGCTGGAGAACACGTAATAAAACTTCACTATACACCCATGTCGCTGATCATCGGAATACTTGTATCCGTATGCACACTGTTAGTAATACTTTTTGCACTATTATTTCGAAAGCGCATCTGTTTCCTTCGGAAACTGTTTCCTAAATAAAGTGACAATACCATCAACTTCATCGTCTACCCCACACGCATCTTGCCAGGACACATACTGTCGTAACACCGCCTTGTCAGCTCCCCATGTTTTGTAAACAACCGCCAATACTTCTTTTGCATCACTACACCGATTATCTTTTAATAACAAGACAACTGGCGAAAGATAATATTCCGGTACAATATTTATCGCCAATCGAAGAGCTTCCTGCAATTCGGGAAGTATGTTTGTCAAAGGCATGTGCGCAAGAATTGCTATATTTGCAAGATTCACCCGATGTTGACTATACACCCGAAGAACATCAGAGAGCATCGGTAATTCCTTTTGATATAAAAATAATGATTCTGGTACAAAAAATTGCTTCCAAAGATTCTGATTAATTTCATAAAGAGGGGCATAATCAAGAACTCCGTCTTTATCAGGAAAATATAAATATAAAAGTCCATGCGGAAGCCATAACCCATCAATCCACGATATCGGTTGATCACTCATGATAGGAAACTGCTGCATGTTTCTTGTCATAAAATCAGAAATTAATTCACTAGTCAGCGTTCCGAATTTCTCTGGAGGAATATAAAGATCGGGATATGTTTGACGTACATATGCTCGATAATGAGGAAGAGATAAAAATTGAATACGAATAAAATGAATATCCGGTCGAAGCTTATGCACATATAGCGCGTTATACATACTATAGATTGTTGTATCTTCAGACAAAAAAAGAATGCTTTTTTTGGGTGCACTTGCAAAAAAATCATCAGCGAGTTTTTCCATTGAATGATCATTCTTAAGATAAGTAAACGCACGAAAATTTATTTGCATACGTGGTAACGATACATACAATAACAAAACACAAAACGCAGTTATTAAAAACGTATTTGATATTCTTTTGATTATCCATGAAATGCCAATAGATAAAAAAATAATCAAATATTGATAGGGGATAACAAAAAACCTCTCTATTGTTCCAATTTGATAATTCAAAAGTTGTGGAAATCCCGCATAGAAAAAGTAAAAAATCCATAAAAACAGACATCCGATCAGATAATCATACACATCACGTTGTTTCTTTCGTAGGACAACCACACCGACAAAAAGAGCGAATATGCCAATAAAACCGATATCGCGAAGAGAAAATTGAAAAAAAGTAAAAATGTTTAACAGACGATCAATTATCGTCGGAGTCATATTTGCTGATGCACGAAAAGATCCGTACGAAGCCCGTGTCACTAAACGGAAAAATCCCTCGATTGTCGATACGTTCTCTTGAGAAAATAATGAACTGAAGCGTGCTGAAACGGGTATATAAAGATAAGGAAGTAACCCAATCAATACGCACAATAAAATTTTCCACCAATTGGAAAGCACTTGTTTCACTAAGTCTTTGTATCGACTGATAACAAGAAAAACAGCCGGGATAATACAAAGAATAATAAGTTGATGATGAGTAAGGGACAATCCTGTCCAAAACGAAAGAAACAATAGTTGTTTTGTCTGTTTTTCTTCTATCCACGTAATGAACCGTTCTATCCAAACAACAACAAATAAACTAAATAATCCAAAGACTTCCTGAGTGATTGCACTGATCCATACCGGTCCCAATAGTCCATAAGAAATGACTGCGAGGGTGGTTGCAAAAAAAGATTTGGTTATACGGAAAATAACCCGCCAAAGAAAAAAGAGTGAGAGAGCTGTTGGAAGAGAAGATATGAGACCTACTCTCCATTCAATAGAATTCCAAGGAATAGTATGAGAGATTAGTCCTGCTAACAATGTATAGAGGGGATATCCGGGCGGATGGGGAATACCAAATAGGTATCCATTGGTGACAAGGTCTCCTGCGTCTCCTCCGTAAAGACCAAACATCTGCATCCCGACATACAGAAAGGCAAAAAGGGCAGAAATGATAACTGGAATACCATAAACCGCGATAGATTTCCATCGCGGTTTATGTGTTATAGTTCGTTTCACGTCTATTATTGCACACACCAAGCACATTGATTTGTGCCACCACTCATACTTTTACACCCTGTTGATAATTCTGTTCCATCATTACTAAATTTTGTGTTTGGATCGACCTGGAACGATTTTGAACCTGGTTGATAACAGACACGCACTTGTACGGACGATGCTCCTGAGGACGGAATATATGTCACCCATACCTTATCCAATTGTCCCCGGTAAATTTCATTGAAATTTGACTTCATTTCTCCTGCTACTGCCATAGCACTAATTGCTGTACTCATTTCTGCAGCATTAAGAAGTGACGCACTGAATGCTGTTGATTGATCTGTCCACGGCATTCTATTGGTCGTTGCGTAATATCGTAACACTGCTGTCTGAACTTGGTTGACCAAATCCCGAGTTCCAGTATCTGTACCTTTTTTCAGTTGTTCAAACGGATCAAGTGCTCCAATAAGACCAATGGCAAGAGCTCCCAACAAGGCGATAACGATAAGAAGCTCGACGAGCGTAAACCCTTTTTGTCTTTTCATATTGTTATCACCTCCTTTATAAAATATCTTCTATTATTACTGTACGGACTTATACCACTATTGTCAACAGCGCTACTTATTTAAATTGTGCTGTCAAATTATATATAGGCGTTATGACAGACAAGACAATAAATCCAATGCCAACTCCGAGCACCACCATGATGATCGGCTCAATTGCAGTTGTTAAACCCTTCACCATTTGTTCTGTTTCCGATTGAAAATAATGGGATAATTTAAGAAGCGTATCATCAATCTTTCCTGTTTCCTCACCAACTTTCAGCATTTGGGATACGATCGGAGGAAATTCTTTATGAGAGGCAAATGTGTCAGCAAGCTGAAAACCTTTTTCAACTCGTTTAGAAATATCTTCTATTGCGTTACGGTACAGTACATTATTTAAAGAGCTTTTAAGTATTTTCAATGCGTCTAATATATGAATACCAGCTGATAAGAGCATAGCGAGCGTACGGGTGAACTCCACAAGAATTGTTTTCTTTTGAAGTTCTCCAAATAACGGAATTTTTAATACAAAGGCATCTAGAGTATACGCACCAATTGTCGTTTTTTTCCAACGGGAAAATCCATAGCTTATGCCAACAATAATGAGAATCACAACCCACCAATCGTGGATAATAAAATTAGAAAGTGTGATAAGCATTTGAGTCGTCACAGGAAGTTGTACGCCAAAATCTTTATAGAGATCTGTCAGTTTTGGCATAACAACAACCATCATAACGATAACAACGACGACCATGCCCACAACGATAATTGCCGGATAAATGAGAGCTCCAACAACTTTTCCCCGAAATTCTCGTTGTGCTTCTAAAGTATCAGCAAGCTGATTCAGAACTTTATCGAGCATTCCTGACGCTTCACCTGCTCGAATAAGCGAAATATAAATGGGAGAAAAATGCTGCGGATATTTTGACAGCGCATCACCAAAATTTCCTCCGCCAACAATACTTCTTTCGATATCAGATAACACCTGAGCAAAAACAGCGTTTGTTGTCTGCGTGTGAAGAATATTTAATGAATCAGGAATAGAAAGACCAGCAGTGACCATGGTTGAAAGTTGCCTCGTAAAATTAACGACATCTGCAAAACTGACTTTTTGGAGTTTGTCAAACCGCGATGTAATCGATTGTTCACTCGTCTCGCGGAGCGAAATGACAAACAGCTGTTTTTCTTTCAGCAATTTTGACGCCTGGTCTTCACTTGCTGCTTCCACAAGACCGACAGTTGGCTTTCCTGCGGGAGTTATTGCTTTATATTTAAAAAATCCCATGCTGATTACACCCTTTTTAATAATCGACCAATATCTTCCGGTCGAAGCGCATACGCTGTTGCTACATCAATACTGATTTTGCCGTCTTTTACTGCTTGTGCGAGTGATGCTTCCAATGTCGCCATACCAAACTCGGCAGAGGTTTGAATAACGTTATCAAGCTGATGTGTTTTCCCTTCCCGAACAATTGATTTTACTGCTGATGATCCTGTCATTATTTCAGCAATGGACATTCTTCCGCCATTAAGAGTGGGTACAAGACGTTGCGATACTACACCCTCAAGAACATTAGATAATTGTAATCGCACTTGTTCTTGCTGATGCTCAGGAAATACATCAATGATACGATCAACAGTTTGACTTGCTGAGTTTGTATGAAGCGTTGCAAACACCAAATGGCCAGTTTCAGCAATTGTTATTGCAGCTGAAATTGTTTCAAAATCCCGCATTTCACCAATTAACACAACATCTGGATCTTCCCGAAGAACACTGCGTAAGGCAACAGACCAGGAATGGGTATCACCATGCATTTCGCGCTGAGAAATAATAGACATTGCCGGAGAATACATATACTCAATAGGATCTTCAATCGTAATGATGTGAGTCGCTTTTGTTTGATTGATGCGCTCAATCATCGCTGCTAAGGTCGTTGATTTTCCTTGACCAGTTGGACCTGTCACAAGAACAAGTCCCTGACGGAGTTTAATAAACTCACCTAATACTGCAGGAAGTCCTAATTCTTCCATGCTTCGAATTTTTGTCGGGATATAGCGAAACGCGCCAGCAGCAGTATCTCTCTGAAGATAGATATTGACCCGGAATCGTCCCTGAGGAACAACATAAGAAAAATCAAGTTCTTTGTTAGTCGCAAATAATTCTTTTTGTTCGCTAGAACATGTCGACAATAAAAGATCTTTCGCCATTTCAGGCGTAAGAATGGCCTCTTTACTCACAGGCTGCAATTTACCTGCAAGCCGAATCATCGGAGGATACCCAGAAATAATATGAATATCCGACGCTTCCAAACGTGCTGCTTCCGCACATAATTCATTCATAGTCATATAAAACTCCTAATCCTGCGCAACGCGCAAAACTTCTTCTATTGATGTTATTCCTTCGATTGCCTTCAAATATCCATCTTGCTTCATGGTGATCATTCCTTCACTTACCGCCTGTGTTTCAATCTCCTGCATGGTTGCCCGTGACAATGTCAGTTTACTAATCGCATCTGAAATGGGAAATAGTTCAAATACCCCAACTCTTCCGCTATATCCAGATCCCGAACAGGTGGCACACGGTACGTCGTCATTTGTTCCTTTTCCGCGATACAGCTTAATCTCAGAGTTACTTGGAAATAAAGGTCCCAACACTGTTTTCATATCATCAACCACTTGAGGTTCAGGAACATATTCCTCTTTACACGTAGGGCAAATTTTTCGTGAAATCCGTTGGCCTGCAACACAGTTTAACGCTGAAGCAATCAAAAATGGCTCTGCTCCAAGATCAATTAGCCGAGGGATAGCACCAGATGCATTATTGGTATGCAATGTTGAAAACACCAAATGGCCAGTGAGAGCTGCTTGCACAGCGAGATCTGTTGTTTCTTTATCACGAATTTCTCCAACAAGAATAATATTTGGATCTTGCCGAAGAAAAGATCTAAGTCCTGAAGCAAACGTCAGTCCCGCTGCTGGATTGATTTGCACTTGATTCACCCCAGCTATTTGATATTCAACCGGATCTTCCAAGGTCACAATATTCACCCGTGCATTGTTAAGCCTATTTAACACGGAATACAGCGTTGTTGTTTTTCCTGATCCTGTTGGACCGGTAACGAGAATAATACCGTGTGGACGGGCAATTGACGTTTCCAGATGTTTGATCGCGAGTCCTCGAAGTCCCAGATCTTGTAACGTCGGAACTCCACCTGATTTTTTCAAAAGTCTCATGACGATTTTTTCGCCATGCACTGTAGGAAGGGACGATACACGAAGATCTATCTCCTCCTGTCCCATTTTGAAATTAAACCGTCCATCCTGAGGAATGCGTTTTTCATCAATTTTCATGTCTCCAAGAATTTTAATACGGGAAATAACAGCATCATGCAGACGACGCGGCAAAAGCAACCGCTCTTGTAAAATTCCGTCAACACGATACCGAACACGAGTTTCTGTTTCTTGCGGCTCAATATGAACATCTGACGCTTTAATTCTGATTGCTTGTTCAAGCACCGCTGATACAATTTGGGCAATCGGTGCTTCACGAATGACCTCATTTAAGTGTCCTGCTTCATACGTTTTTACTTCAGAGGGGGTAGATTCTTTAAGGGCTTTTGTAACATCTTCTCCCAAATGTTGTGTATAGAGGTTTTCGATAGAAGAAAGAATATCCTCCTTCATCGCCATGAAGGATTTGATAGATTTATCTGTCTTCTTCTCCAAAAAATCAATCACTTGTGCGTCCAATGGGTCTACCATGGCAACAGAAAGCGTATTTGTTGGTTCATCGTATTCAAAAGGAAGGAGAGTATATTTTCGAGCGACTGCCTCTGGAATATAGTTGATAAACTCAGGAGAAAACGCAACACCTGATAGGGCAACGAAAGGTATGTTATTTAATGTTGCACGGGCCTTCAGAAGGTCCTCTTCGCTCACCAAATGCTGTTTCAAAAGCAGTGTTTCAATTTGATCACCCGAATTAATTGCTTCCAGATATACCGTATCCGATTGTTCTTTCGTAATACGGTTTTCTTTTATGAGTACGTCTAATAATTCTTGCGATGAGGCAGGCATATCTATATTCATTATTCATTCTTTTGTGATATATTGCAAGAGCGTATGCATACTTTTTATATAACAGGAGGAACTGCAAAAAAGAGATCGGAATATATTGCAAATGTTTGCACCGAACTTCATGTAAGCACATATGATATCCATCACCTTATTCCAAAAGTAGAAGCACTCTCCATTAGCATAACGGATATTGGTCCGTGGCAAAAAAATTTATTCCTAACCCCATTATCATCACCTTTTACCATCGGCGTTATTCCAAACGCTGAACTTTTAACAACTGAAGCGCAACATGCGCTCCTTAAAACCCTCGAAGAGCCACCACCGCACGCAAAAATATATATTGAATCACAATCCAGTTCATCTCTTCTTCCTACCATTCTTTCGCGTTGTCAAATAATACAACTAACGACTCATACAACAGCTTCTTTAGACGTATCAATTTTACAACTCTTTGATGACTCTCTTTCTATCGGAAAAAAAATGGTAATGCTTGATGAACACATTTCAAATAAAGAAGAGGCAAAAGTTTGGGTTACTCAGGCTATCCACACACTGCATACCAACCGCACAACCATTCCCTCAACAACATATCGACACCTCATGCAACGATTATTAGTCGCCTCTCAACAACTCGCAGCAAATGTATCATACAAGCTCGCAATTGACCAGATAATATATCCTAAAATACACTAGACAAGCTCATCTTGATCCGATACAATAGATGTAGGTTAAGCTTCGTATGTAAGCTTATTTTTTTCATTGTTACCCAACATATCACATGGCAAAATCAAACGCATATACTGGTGAACAAATCGTTGTCTTGGAAGGACTGGAACCCGTACGGAAACGGCCGGCCATGTACATAGGAACTACATCAATAGCTGGCGTCCACCACTGCTTAAATGAAATTATTGACAATTCCATTGACGAAGCCTTAGCAGGATTTGCAAAACACATTTGGATTACATTAAACAAAGATGGCAGTGCAACAGTAAAAGATGATGGACGAGGAATTCCTGTTGACAAGGTTGCAAAATACAACACCTCAGCATTAGAAATCGTGATGACAAAACTTCATGCTGGAGGAAAATTCGAAGGAAAAGCATATAAAGTATCAGGCGGGCTTCACGGCGTGGGTGCATCAGTCGTTAACGCGCTTTCAACGCTTCTTACTGTTCAGGTTCGCAGGGACGGAAAACTGTATGAACAATCCTATAAACGCGGAAAACCAGTTGCACCTGTCAAAACAATTGGCAAAGCAACGGACACCGGAACAACCACAACCTACTATGCGGATCCTGAAATTTTTAAAGAGGGGACAACACTGGATTTTAACACCATTAAAAAAACAGTCAGGGACCGCGCATATCTTATTGCCAAAATTGTTTTTTACATCAAAGATGATCGAACGGGAGAAGAGGCGACATTTTATTTCGAAGGCGGTATCGTTTCACTCGTCAAAGCGCTCAATCGAAATAAAGAAGTATTGCATCCACCGATATATATAACTAAAACAGATGAAAAAATTCATTCAACTGTTGAAATTGCACTGCAATATAATGATAGTTTTTCAGAATCTGTTGAATCGTACGTCAACATTATTCCTACCCCCGAAGGCGGATCCCATTTAACCGGATTCCGAATGGCACTCACGAGAGCCATCAATGATTACGCAAAAAAGATTGGCGTTACAAAAAGTGCGGATGACAATATCACTGGGGACGACACGCGGGAAGGCTTAACTGCAATTGTCTACATGAAAATGTCTTCAACAAACTTGCAGTTTGAAGGACAAACCAAAGGGAAACTTGGTAACGCCGAAGTCCAACCATTTGTCCAGGCGGCGGTCAAAGATGGACTTGATACCTATTTTGAAGAAAACCCAGGGGATGCAAAATCAATCCTTGAAAAAGTATTTTTAGCGGCAAAAGCCAGGCTTGCTGCAAAAGCAGCCAAAGATGCAATCATCAGAAAGGGTGCTCTTGAAGGCGCATCGCTTCCGGGAAAATTAGCTGACTGTCAATCAAAAGACGCAACACAATCAGAACTCTTTATCGTTGAAGGAGATAGTGCAGGCGGCAGCGCGAAGCAAGGCCGTGATCGAAAATTCCAGGCAATTTTGCCGCTTCGGGGAAAAGTGTTAAACACCGAACGAGCAAGACTTGATAAAATTATTGAATTTGAAGAACTCAAGGCACTTGTTATTGCTCTTGGTATGGGAATTGCTGATACCTTAAACCCGGAAAAACTCCGCTATCACCGCGTCGTTATCATGACGGATGCTGATGTTGATGGCGAACACATCATGACATTACTCCTCACATTTTTTTATCGCCATTTACCATATCTAGCTGAACACGGACATTTATACATTGCGCAACCACCTTTATTTAAAATCAGTTTTGGAAAACAATCTTTCTATGCATATTCAGACGACGAGCGCGACGCTATTCTTAAAAAACATGCTTCTGAAATAAAAGGACAAGTAAATATTCAACGGTATAAAGGTTTAGGAGAAATGAACCCGGAACAACTCTGGGACACTACCATGAATCCAGAAAATCGCATCATGCGGCAGGTAACAATTGCTGATAGCGCCAATGCTGACCAGGTATTTACCATGCTTATGGGTGATGAAGTAGCTCCAAGGAAACGCTTCATCCAAACGCACGCCAAGTCAGCCACCTTGGATTTATAGGGAAGTTATATATATAATAGGAAGGTTCTATAGGAAACAATTGTATAAACTGTTTGTAAGGAGGAATTATTTATGGACATTCAAGTCATCGCACTTATCACTGCCCCAATAACAGCGCTCCTTGCTCTTGCATATGGGGTATATCTGTCCAAACGAACACTTGCTGAAGATGAGGGATCAGATAAACTAAAAATGATTTCCAAAGCTATTTCTGATGGAGCAATGGCATATCTAGCCAAACAATTCAAAGTTGTTCTTCCTATAATGCTCGTTCTAGCGATACTTCTTGCATGGGGACTGGGAATTGGAATAGCTGTGACATTTCTTTTGGGAGCGACATTTTCCGCTATTATCGGATATTTTGGTATGTGGATAGCAGTCAAAGCAAACGTTCGAACGGCAAATAACGCCCTCAAAGGATTAAATCCAGCTCTTCGAACAGCATTTGGAGCAGGGACAGTCAACGGAATGCTTGTCGTTGGACTTGGACTTCTTGGTGTTTCCCTTATCTATATGTGGTCCTACTTCTCTTTCATTTCCCAAGGAGCTGAAATGGTAGCAAAAAGTGCTACAACAGTACTTGTCGGATATGGATTTGGAGCAGCGCTTCTTGCTCTATTTATGCGAGTCGGTGGAGGAATATTCACAAAAGCTGCTGATGTCGGAGCAGACCTTGTGGGAAAAGTTGAAAAAGGAATTCCTGAAGATGATCCTCGAAATCCGGCAACGATTGCAGACAATGTGGGAGATAATGTCGGAGACTGCGCCGGAATGGCTGCAGACGTATTTGAATCGTACGCATTAACCATAGTTGCAGCCATGATTTTAGGAGGAAGTTTATTTGGCCTCAAAGGAGTGGTATTTCCTCTTTTAGCTCGCTCAGGTGCAATTTTAACATCTATTCTTGGAACATTTTTTGTCAAAGCGAAAAATGATAAAGAAGACGCAATCAAACCACTTATCCGCGGCTTTATGGTTTCAGCAGTATCCGCGGCAATTATATTCATGGGGCTTTCAATATATTTATTAAATGAACCTCGCGCAGGATACGCAGCAGTGGCAGGACTTGTTGCGATGGGAGCACTGCTTCTTATCACAAAATATTACACAGGACCAGGTGAAAAACCAGTTGTTGGTATTGCAACAGCGTCAAGAACCGGAGCAGGAACTAATATCATCGCCGGGCTTGGTTATGGCATGGAATCAACGACCGTATCCGTTGTTGTTGTTGCTGCAGCTATTTACGCTGGATACCTAATTTTTGGATTTTATGGAATTTCACTTGTGGGTATGGGAATGCTTGCAACAACCGGTATTATCATGGCTCTTGATACCTTTGGCCCTATTGCTGATAACGCGCAAGGAATGGTGGAAATGGCAGGACTAAAAGGTAAGGCTCCAGCAGTAACCAGTGGCCTTGATGCAGTAGGAAATACAACTAAGGCATTAACCAAAGGATTTGCAGTTGGATCAGCTGCAGTTGCAGCAAGTTCTTTATTCGCAACCTATTTTGAAGCAACAGGACTGTCAACTATTAATATAGCAAATCCAAAAGTTTTTGTTGGCGTTCTTCTTGGAGGAGCCTTACCATTTTTGTTTAGCTCCAGGCTTATTAATTCAGTCGGACGAGCTGCCTTCAAAGTAGTAGAAGAAGTACGAAGACAATTTAAAGAAATTAAGGGAATTATGGAAGGAAAAACGCTTCCTGATTATTCCCGAGCAATAGCAATTGTCACAGAAGCAGCTCAAAAAGAACTCGTCATT
Organism: uncultured Gammaproteobacteria bacterium; assembly: GCA_964423435.1. Lineage (GTDB taxonomy): Bacteria > Patescibacteriota > Microgenomatia > UBA10105 > UBA927 > CAIJMI01. The sequence continues at coordinate 21,725 of CAYRFA010000003.1, forward strand.
CCAGCAGCTATTGTTGTTATATCACCCGTACTTGCTGGTTTGTTAGGTGCTGAGGCCCTGGGAGGATTTCTAGGAGGAGTCGTCATCGTAGGACTTATGCTCGCATTTTTTATGTGTAACACCGGTGGCGCATGGGACAACGCAAAAAAATATGTGGAAGACGGACATTTTGGCGGAAAAGGATCTGATACCCATAAGGCAGCAGTGGTGGGCGATACGGTGGGGGATCCTTTAAAAGATACAGCCGGACCAGCTCTAAATCCAATGATGAAAATTGTCCAAGTTGTGGCGCTTCTCATTGCACCGCTTGTGATACAAATTGTCGGAAAATAAACCATGAATATAGGAAAAATTGTACAGTCTGAAATCGTCACAGAGATGCAGAAGTCATATCTTGACTATGCGATGTCTGTCATCGTATCACGAG
>CAYRFA010000004.1:0-21407 GCA_964423435.1 uncultured Gammaproteobacteria bacterium
TGCAACAAGTAATGAAATACCAATTTTCAAAAAATGAAATGTTTTTGTAAATATCTGGTACAAAACAATCACTCCAAGCAATAGACATGTTAAACGAAGATCAAAAGCAATAAGAAGAGCCAAACACAATCCATTTGTTAACACTTTTTTTATTTTTGGATTTATTGTATCGGCAGACTCCATGAAACAAAACAATACAAACGGCGAAAACGCGTATGCAAAAGCAACGCCGAGTTGTCCCCCGCTAAACAGAAGCAAAAAATATGTGTTTGCAACATAGATGAAACTAGCTATCCAGGAAAAAAATCGCGATTGCAAAATATACTTAGCTAGATGGTAGGAGGAATATACAGCAATGAGAAACACCGACAACCACAAAATTTTTTCAATAAAAAACCACGATAACCCTATTGTTGACAGTAGTTTTAGAACGAGGCGGAAGGGATAATCAAGCCACAAGCTCATGATACCCGACCATCCGAATCCGATATCTGTTCTATAAATATTTGGAAGCCAAGATAGACGTAGGATTTGTTCTTTCCAAAAAAAATCCAAATCTCCTGATGCAAAATACCAATTCATAGTATTATGTACGCTTCTTTTGCTTAACCACTAATTCAAAAAAGGAAAGCGCTAGCGCTAATAGTGTTGTGTAAAATATTGCTAATGCAATCCTTGTTGATTCTAACACCTTGTTAAAACCAATGTTAATCAATAGATAGACGACTAACATAGCTGAAAGGCCATATAACCACGAGGGAGAAAACCGATAGATAGAAAAATATTTCTCAAAAAAATGAAAAAGGTGAGAAACAAATATAAAAAATCCAATCGTTAAAATATAAATAATGACGCTTGAATCCATCGCCATAGGAATAAATATATATACAAATAGCATATACAGGAAAATAACTATTTCTATGAAATAGAATAAAAAGTCATTTTTTATATACTTTGTAAGCACATAAAGAATGATGGGGATAAGAAAAATTACATAAAACAGTATAAAATAAAGATCGTTCATTAGGCTGGATAGTTTTTCATATAAAAACGAAGTCAATAACTTGTTGTTTATTGCAATAGTCTCCCTTGAATAAATATATTGTGTTGCTATTGAGTTATATCCACCATAAAAACCTACTGAATCAGTGGGCGTTCCCTTTTCAGATGTTATTTCAATTTCATATATTCGCCCTTTAGAATTTGGAATTATTGGGAAACCAAAAGGATAAAATAATTTATCTTCGAATCGATCTACGACATACGAGTTATTTATTTCCCATGTATCTTTCCCCTTTTCCCGTAATCGAAAATAAATGGTATCGTAGTTAATTCGATTGTATGTTTTCGGACGTAATTTCAAAACTCCCAGATTGTTATGTTTTGCTGTAATTGCAAAATATAGTGTTTTACCTTTTACCAAGGGTTCTTTCGTAAACGATGCGGGAATTGTTTCACTTTGTTGTTCTTGAATGGCAGTAATATACACTTCTTTATACCACCATAACGAAAGCAGTGTCCCCAACAAAAAAAGTAACACTATTATTGCAATCTCTTTGAACAGACGCATCATCTTGTTATACATAGTAATATCAACACAATAATAAAACTAACAATGCTTACGATAACTGCGGGTTTTGTAATTAAATCCGGCATAAATTGAATTTGAAGTCTCATGCTATAGGAACCGTCGTTCGCTTTTACAACATAACCCGGATATTGAACTTTTAATGCGATTGGATCAATATTCCAAGCATTTCCAAAACCATAAACCATTGTATTTTCAATGCGCGTATTTATCTTAGTATTCTTACCAAGAAGCTGAAGCTTCCATAGATGGTTATAGGGTTCCATCATAACTAATTTCGTTGATTTGGTTATTGCTGGTATTGAAATTTCAAATAGACCTGAACGTATTTTTTTAAAATGAATTGAGTTATCTGGTACTGGATATTCTCCAATAACTGTTGTCAGAAACACTGTGTTAGTATCGTACTTTGGATTTATACGATACAAACTATACCGAGCTCCAAAATCCTTAAGTTTTTCCCCCAAAATAAATTTCTTATACTCTTCATTCTGGTTACTCATAAATGAATATGCATCCAAAAAAATTAAAGCCTTTTCTGGTAATGTATCATTATTTACGATAACGTAACCGATATTTTGCTTTTGAAGAATCCTTCCGATAGCGTCAAATTCCTTTGCCTTGAAAAGTTTTGCTACTTTGGTATTGAGTTCCGGGTCAACAGATGTTTGGATACCGTAAAAACCTGCAATATCACTTGACCCTGACAGTACTTGCAAAGGCGATAATCCGGAATAGTAATGATTGCTAACGCCATCTTCTTTTATATACACGTATCCGGGATATGTCATAGGAAACCACACATAACGGGAGGAAGTGGGGTTACTTTTTAAAAAACCAGTGAGTTGAAAAAACTCTTTATTCAAAGAACCAGTTATTCTGGTTGAATACTCTTGGTCATTAAATTTTGGAAATAGATACGGGTACGCAGTGAAAAGCATAACCCCAACTACTATGAGAAGTCCGACATACTTAAATAACGTTTTTGTTTTTGTTTTTTCCAGTACAATAAGTGATATATACAAAACAAACGAATAATGAAATGCCATTGCTAATGCAAATTTATCATACGTATTGCGGAACATGCCAAATAACGGGACATAATTATTTAAGAATTGAAAAAGATGTAAATTCCATTCCCCAAAATTCGGAGTAAAAAATAACATCGCGAATAATAATCCGGACAAACTGACACAATAGTATTTATAAAGGCTACTACTTACTAAATGTATTCTGGTTCCAGCCAGTAGAATCACAAACAAATAAATAACCCCTATTGACTGAGCAAGCGTTGGACCTTCCCGATCAGACCACGACGTCCGTACAGTGCCTATTATTTGATAGACAGGGCTATTTAAATGAGTCAATGCTTCAATAAGATCGTTATTTGCCATTTTTGCTTGAAGAGTTGAATTCGTTGAAGCAACACTCATCTCTCCCGTTGGATATACAATTGGAATGATGTGATGAATGACCCAATAAAAATTAAGCAAAAATAAAGATATAAAAAGAACAATGCTTGCTTTCCATAAAAAATCTTTATACTGAAAGACGACAAAAATTAGTAATGGCATAAAAATAAACACCGTTGCAAGAAACCAGGGAATACTTAATAACGTTGCACTACATAATGAATAAAACAAAGAGGATAAGAGAATATATTTGTAACTTCTTTTTTTCATGCCTTTCACAAAAAAATATAAACAGCCAGGCAGAACCATAAGCATAAATATCGCTATCAACTGATGCTGCATAAACGTTTTAAGAATAAAAGGAGAAAAAACGTAATATAACGCTGCAATGATAGAAGAGATATACCCAATGACTGAAAAACTTGGTATGAGCTCCTGCAAGAGAAGATGCATAAACAAAAAACCAAGCATGAGAATTATTCCGTACATAAAAAACTGTATATGTAACCATGGGAATATATACTGAACTACAGTCGCTATCGCTAGTATTGGTGCTGAATAGCTAACGGGGAAATATCCCATATTTCCACCAAGCGTATTATTTGCAATGACTTTAAAAGAAAAGTTTTCCAGGTATTGCTTCGGGAACAAATAATAGAGTCTGGAGTCATCTCCGCCGACCATATACAGTTTTCCCCAGAAAAGTTGAGGAAGTAAAAACAAAGCAGCAAGAATAAATAATAGAAATGCGTGTCTCCATTTCATATACTTTTATTAGCACTGATTACAAATACGTCTCCAACTCCTAATGTATCTAAAACCCTCTCAAAAGGATAGAGTAGAAATAGCAGCATTGGGCGATTTATCAAATCGATATTCATTCGTAATTTGTCATGTAAGAAATACTGAATTGAACCTAATATTCCACCTGCAGAAGAAAACGATATGTTTATATTTGTAAATCCACTTTTCTTGAGAAGCACTATGAGGTGTTTTGGACTAAAGATATACAGATGTCTCGGGCAATCAAGATTATACCAATATTGTTTAAAAACCTTTGCTGCAAAACTCCTTACATTGGGTGTGCCGATAATTAATTCTCCTCCCTTTTTGAGTTTTTGATGCGCGAGTGTAAGTAATGCATCCGGATTATCTAAATGTTCTATGACGTGATACAGTCGTAGGGCATCAAAATAGTTATCTGGATAGAAATCCATTGTTTTATATGATCCGAACTTCACTTTGTTTAATCCCCGCTCGCAAGCTGTTTGTATAGCAAACCTATCGATATCTAATCCATATACATCCCAGCCGATATGTTTAAACAACACTAACGTATCCCCTGTTCCACACCCGATATCAAGAATTTTACCGTGTTTTACAAATGAAGGCAGTGCCGGAACTTTAATAATGAATCGCAACAAACGATGGATGGGCTTCATAGAACTACTTGTTTTTATCATGTAGGAGCGTAAACGCCAAAATATTCCGGGTTTGGTATTTTTTTGGTATGCGTAATACGTTTTGGGGTAGTACGTACGTACTGCACGTTCTTTTAAAAATGGATCTAGACTCCATAAACCGCACCTGTTGCAACGAATAGTATGAAATAAACCTGGAAAATGGTAAAGCCTGTCAATTGAAGGAAAAAGATTTTTCCATGTAGTATGAGAACAAATTGGACATTTCATACACGTGCTATGATAAGAGTCGTTGATATCCAACCCCAAAAAGGAATATACCAAGGCAGTACAATATTAAATTTTGGATGAATTCTCCAAAGATATGGAGGAAGGGACATGGGATACGTTTCTACAGTTTCAAAACCCTGAGCTAAGAATTCTTTTTTCCAATATTCAGGTTCGTGAACATGAATGTGCGTTGGCATATTGCGGTTATGATCATATGGATATGGCGTCGTTCCGACAAAATATCCTCCCTTTTTTAATAGTTTTTTAATAGTACGAATGGCCAATGATGGCGTGTGCACGTGTTCTAATACCTCAAAGGCTAATATCCTATCATACCGCATCTTGAAAGTTTGCTTATTCTCAAGGTCATAAAAAATATATGGAGTTCTAGGATGTTTTTCTAGATATGCCTCAATTGCTTTTTTTGATATGTCACTTCCGGTAATAGCTATTCCGCGTGCCGACATCTGGGTAAGTACTCCTCCCATTCCGCTTCCTATTTCAAAAATATGAAGTGACTTATTATAAATATCAATGTGTTTTTGTATATATGCAAGCCAATTACTGTACCACCTAGCATGTAAATCAAGTTGCGTATGTACCGAAATATTCCTGTTGTTTTCTATACGTTTCATGTAATAAGAATTCCAATCAGTCCTTTTATCTTGCTTTTGAGAGTCATGTATACTCCATGCTTCTTTTAAGTACTCGAGTATTCCAACAAGAAAAAACAAATAAAACCATTCTCCTAACCTTTCGGTAATGACACTCGTTCCAGTCTGAATATATGACAATCCCATGGTAATAAGGAAATATAACGAAATAACAATAGAAACCTTGCTTTTCCCACTTTGGATAAGCATAAACACAAAAAACACACTAAAAACTAAAACAAATGGGAGGTCAGAAAAAGAGAAGGTACCTGCAAGATCAAGTAGCACTATCCCCGCTATGATAAAAATCAGACACAGGGAACCGATAATGAGTAATTTAGCTCTTTGCATATCGTTTTTTAACGAGATATAAAATAAAAAGAACAGTAATAACAATACATGTCACCCCTGAAATCAAACTTCCAATATAAAAGTATTTTTGAAACGTTAAATATATTCTCCCATGAATGACTGAACTTGTTGTATTTGTTGGATCAATTATCCAGCTATTTGCGTAATTATTTATCATCTTGTGATCTTTTGTTATGTCTCCCTCATTTTGAAAATCTACTGTCCAACTTTTTTGATACGGCTCAGAAAATATGATAACAAATGGCGTCTTTCGATCATTCATTTGAACCCATATATCATAAACAACAGGCGATATCTTTTTGTAAGTTAAAGATCCGATCTTATCATCCTGGATATATATGAGCGGCTGAATCAGATCTTTATCAATTTCATACAGGGAATAAAACCCTTTTTCGTAGATCTTATGAATAGGAAGTGATTGAAGAAGGGTATCATACGATACTTTATCTTTGATCGATGGAATCCCCTCTTTGGGATATTCATAGGGAAAAGACGGAAAGTTTGTATGGATACGATCATCCGAGTTATAAAAAATATACCGAATGTTCAATAATGAAAAGTATTGAATTAACTTATTTATGTCATTTTTAATAAATGCATCCGTAATTTGCTGTTTATACGGACCGAACCTCCAAAAACCAGGATAATCAGATCTTCCAGCAATATCTGAAATTACCGATATGCCCATATACGCACCGCCCTCTTTACCATAAAACAACTGAAAATACGGAAATGTCAAAGGAAATATAATTACTTTACCATCCTGATGTAATGTTTTGATCAATGAAAGTGTTGAAATTAAGTCCGGATCTATCTTTAACACTGAAGTTACGTTATTTGATTGATATAAAGGGGCCTTAATGGCGTCTCCCCGTAAGAATGGGTATATTCGAAACAAAGATGAACATATAACTATGACTGCAACAACAATAACAGTCAATCGTTTCCAAGGCTTTATCAAAAGATAAAAAGAACATGCAAATAACAGTGCAAAAAAGAATGAGTAGACATAATACCATTTCTCCTGAAATGATCTAAACATCATGAAACCAGGCAGATAAAAAAAGTGTTTATATACATTAATTCCGATATGGGTAATGTTTGCGGATACTAAATAAAAGGTCATTGCAAAAAAGACGCTGAGAATAGCTAACAGTTTTGAGGGCTTTTTCAAAAAACCAAGCAACATAATCATTGGAATTATTAAAATCAGTATTGTTTTCTTTGACCACTCTGATGGTTGAAACAGCTCTAAACTGATTTTTCCAAGATCTTTATGGTTTGCTTCAAAATATTTGACCCCGGAATTTAGAATAGTTTCTTCATTAAATATATAGGAATGCGTAACACTGTCTTTACTAATAATTGATGCACCAATAGGTACAAGGTGAAACGAATGAACACCAATAAGCAATAGGAGGAGAACAAATAGTTTCTTCCATGGTATGGCTATGTTATAAACGGTTCGAAGGATAATAAATAGAAAAAGTATAGCGAGCGGATAAAACGATGCAACCTGCGGCATTCCGGTAAAACTGAAATTCACTGAATATATGAAAGAAATAATAACGATGCCCAATCCAAACAAAGGGTTTGAAGTTGTACAAAATCGCAATAGTAGATAAAAAATCAAAGGATTAAGAAATATTTGATTATGCGTATCAAGTTGAGCCAGCCATCCCAATTTTGTAATAAACGTTATATATACTATCCCACTGGTGATAGCAGCAAGAACAATACGGGTATTAAGTTTCTCGTTCACAGTCAATAATTGTTTAACAATTAAATAGATAGATAAAAAAGCAACTGATAATAATATTCCCCGATCCACTCCAATAGTCAGAGTTGAAGAACCTGTTATTCGTAATATCAAATAGTTGAATATATAGTATGGAAGAATTGCATATGTCGTTGCTCCATCGAAATTCCTTCTTTGAAACAAGTTTTGTGCAAGGGAAAGAGGATCGATAAAATATAATCTTCCGCTATCTCCTCCGATATCAACAAATCCCGGCTTTAACCAAAAAAAAGGAATGATAAATAATACAAGCGCGATTACAACGGGTAAAATAAACTTTTTCATATAGATCCTACTGCCATTTCATCAAAATTTTGCTTGATCCGTCGTAACTTGTAAGTATCGGATACAATCCAAAAAATCTTTTAATATAATGATACACAATCAAAAAACCTGTAAAAACAGACAACGGGAGATGAATCAAATAAGACACATTCTTTCTCGTAATGCACAGCCACAAAGCGTCTAAAAGAGGCAACAGTATTGACAAACTATAGGGAATAAACAAATATTTTTTAATCGTAGTATTTTTTCCTTCATACTGCTCACGTTTCAAAAAACCCGCTGACCCTGTTGTATCACAAAAATAGATATTATTCTTAATACGCCATTCTAGCTTTTTCAAGTATTTTGATACATTCTCAGCAGAATAATGGTAGAAAGGATCATTCTTCATTACTGCAATATACGGACTAAGAGAAAGGAGATGTATTAGGAGATTTGGTAAAAATAATATTTTATTTTTTGAAAGTACTTTAAAATTTTTCAAGAGATAACTTTTATCAACCATCCCGCCGGCAGCCAATACCTCCATCAGTGGAACTCGCCCTTCTCCTATCGAAGTGTTAATTAATAAATAATTTTTATCTTCGTATATGATAGTATATCTTTTTTTAAGCGTTGTTATAAAAAATCGAAAATCTTTGGTCAATCTATAGATAAAAAATGAAAATGGATCGCCAAATTCATTAATATAATAATTAATTGGATCAGAATGATCTGGAGTAATGTAACCACTGCTATGAAGGGCTTTCACCCTTTTATCTTGAAAAAAAATTGTTAGTCGTTCATCCAAACTTTTTCTATTGACAAAAACTTCATCATGATCAAGCCCTATTATATATTTTCCTTTAGCACTTAGAAATCCGAGATACTTTGCATGTATGGGTTCAACCATTGGATTTTTGATAACCCTACATTTATAGGCTTTTGCTATGATAAGCGTCTTATCTTTTGATCCACCATCTACTATAAGTATTTCGAGTTTGTTCTGTTGGATAGTTTGTTTCCTAATTGACCCTAGTGTACGTTCTAATGTTCTGCCAGAATTATATGTAGCAATGATAATACTTATCAAAGGTTTGTTCATGTTTGTTGATGCATCAAACAATCGACAATTATTGCAGAAGGCCGTACTGATGTTTTGACAGGTGCCTGAACATAAGTATAATAATTTTTGATAAATTTTCTAATGGTACTTTTATTATTTCTACTAAGAACAACGTTTTGGCTTAATCCTTCAATTCTTTCCGTATAGTTTCTTAAAAGCAAGCATGGCTTTCCCATATAATACAGCTCTTCCTGGTTGCTTCCTCCATCAGTAATGACAAATTTTGAACCTTGAAGTAACTTTATAAAATCACTATACGGTAATCGTCCAATCTTAATCATTTTCTTTTTTAGCCTTTTAGGAATAACCAAATCTAAAACAGTAATAAAATGCGTTGACTGATCGTACACTAAAAACACGCAAAACAAATTTTTTGGCAACACGGAAAATATATATGACAAACAAGTGAGCATTTTGGAAACAGCAAAAAAGATATGTTCTTGTCTGTGAACGATAAGCACATAATATGGTTTGTTTTTCTTCTGAATATTTTCAACTATCGGATTATTGGAATTCGTTTGAATAGCGGTCCAAAATGCCTCTATAAGAGTATTTTGCTTGGTATTAATTTTCTGTCCTGCTACTCTTTTTAAATTAGATACACACCACTCATTTGGACAAAAATGAATATCTGCTAAACGAGAAACTATATAACGACATAGTTCTTCTGGAAACGGTTCAAAAAAATTAAATGAGCGAAGTCCAGACTCTATATGAACAAGCGTAAGACCATATATTTTAGCTACCAATGATCCCATGAGCGATGAAACCGTATCCCCGTGTACCAAAAAATAAGAATTTTGTTTATCTAATTGCCTGAATCGAAAACGTAAACCAACAAGAAGTGAAAAAAATGTTCGTATCCCCCATACAATAAACTGTGGTATGGAAGGGTCTGCACTTTTTGGAGTAACAGCATAGGTAATATCTAATGGTCCGATCGTCGGAAGAAATTCATCAAACCGGATATCATTTTGTCGGGAAGCAATGACGGTAAATTTAATTTCCCGTTTATTGAATTCTTGAATCACTGGCGCTAGCTTAATAAGTTCTGCAGTCGTTCCAATAAAAATAAATATTTTTCTGTTCTGCATAATTTCTTTAAAAATCCATTACTTCATGCATAAAACTAGTATTGCCTTTTGAACATGAAGCCGATTTTCAGCCTGATCGAAAATAATTGACTGTGGTCCGTCAATAATATCATCAGTTATTTCTTCACCGCGATGAGCTGGTAAACAATGCATCACGAGCGCATGTTCTGGTGCTCTTTTCAACAAAGATGTATTTATTTGATAAGGAGAAAATTGCTTTCTACGATTCTTTGTATCTGTCCTCCCCATACTTATCCAGGTATCCGTGTGGATGACATCCGCTTTTTTGATTGCTTCAAAAGGGTCATTTGTTATTGATATGTTTGCGCCTGTTCTTCTTGCTTCTTTATTAGCCATGTCCAAAATATATTTTGAAGTCGTATATATTTTTGGTGCGGCAACGATAAAATTTATCCCAAGCCTAGCGGACAAGAGCATGAGAGAATTTGTGACGTTATTATCGCCATCTCCAATAAAACACATAGTAAGTTTTTTTAACGTTCCTCGTTTTTCAAAAACAGTAAAAATATCCGTCAATGCTTGGCATGGGTGGTACAAATCTGATAAACCGTTTATTATTGGCACTGTTGCATTTGCTGCCAATTCTTCAATTTCTTTTTGAGCAAATACGCGCGCCATGATACCGCTTATATATCGGGAAAGGACTCGTGCGGTGTCACCAATTGTTTCACCCCTGGAAAGTTGGAGATCGTTTGGACCAAGAAACAACGCATGACCTCCTAATTGCGTCATTCCAACCTCAAAGCTCACACGTGTTCTCGTTGAAGGTTTTGCAAATATCATTGCGAGTGACTTCCCTTTCAGAAGCTCATGCGGTATTCGATTCTGTAATTTACTTTTGAGGTTTTTAGCTAATTTGAAAATATCCCAAATCTCTTCAGCAGTACGATCAAAATCATATCGTAGATGACGAATCACACGGCCTTTTTTTTTCATGATTTTCATTTTAGCACAGACGGTTGACAAACCCCTAGTCTTTCAGGATAATGCGCACTATGTCTGGCGCAAAAAAAGATATTTATATTCTTGGTATTCATACCGGTCATAACGCAACAGCGGCACTACTCAAAAATGGTGAAATCATTGCATGTGTTAGTGAAGAACGGTTCACAGGAGTGAAAAATCAGATGGGACTACCCAAACAAAGCATTGCGTGGTGTCTTGAATACGCCCATATCAAAACTGAAAACTTAGATTTTGTTACCCTACCATCATTATTTGGTTCACCAGTTGGTCTTTCAGAAGGAACAAAAGAATCACCTACGGTATTTATGCTAAACATTATCTACGAATTAATTAGCAGCATAAGAACTTTATGGGGTCGTCTGGTTTATAGATGTCCCAAACTACGACCGATAGGAACTTTTTTTTATTGGGTAGCAAGTAAAACATATGGAGCATATCTATTAAAGAAAGAAAAACAATTTATCGCATCATATCTTCATGTGCCTGTTGATAAAATCACAACTACCGGACATCATCTTTCCCACGCTTCCGCTTCTTATTACAGCTCGCCATTTAATCAAGAAAAGGCAATCGTATTAACCCTTGATGCAGAAGGAGATGATGTGTGCTCAACGGTAAGCGTATTTCATAAAGGGAAAATTCAAAGACTTGCTTCAACATCTAGAGAAAACTCGCTTGGATGGATTTATCGCGATGTAACAATATTTTTAGGGATGAAAGGAGATGAACATGAATATAAAGTCATGGGTCTAGCTCCATATGCGAAGGAAAAAGATGTGGATGTTTTATACAACAAAATAATAAAAAATATCCTTACCTTGGATCCAAACAATAAATACCGTTTTTACGCAAAGTTCAATACTCAAGATACTCTCTATGTTCTTAAACGAAAACTAACAGGTGTTAGATTTGATATTTTAGCAGGAGCTTTTCAAAAATTAATTGAGGAAAGACTTGTTGAGTGGGTTACATATGTTACCAAACAAACACGTATTCACACCATTACGTGTGCGGGCGGTGTTTTCATGAATGTAAAAGCCAACTATAAAATTTCACATTTGCCGAGTGTGTCGAAAGCCTTTTTTATGCCAAGTGCGGGAGATGAATCATTAGTTATTGGATCGTGTTACCTCACATACTTAAAAGCCACTAAATCAAAAAAAGGTTATCCTTATGTGAAACCATTACAAGACCTTTATTTAGGCCCTTCGTATTCAGATAAAGAAATACTCATAAGACTTTCGGATACACAAATGAAAAAGAAATACATCATAACAAAACCAAATAATATTGAAAGACAAATTGCGCAGCTTCTTGCAAAAGGAAATGTTGTAGCAAGATGTTCTGGACGCATGGAATGGGGAGCGAGAGCTTTGGGCAATAGATCAATACTTGCAAATCCCCAAAATACGGATATCGTAAAATATATTAACGATCAAATGAAGCAACGAGATTTTTGGATGCCGTTTGCTCCTGCCATATTATGGGAACGTGCACACGATTACTGCATTATTCCAAAACATATTGAGGCTCCGTATATGATCATTTGTTTCGATTCGACAGAACTAGGGAAAAAGGAGTTACGTGCTGCTATGCATCCGTATGATTTTACTCTACGTCCACAATTAATAAAAGAATCATGGAACCCTTCATATTATAAAATTATTAAGGAATTTGAACATACCACAGGTATTGGAGGTGTACTTAATACATCCTTTAATCTCCATGGGTTTCCGATTGTCCTCGGACCGAAAGAGGCGCTGTACGCATTTGATCATTCAGGATTACAATATTTGGCTCTGGGCTCTTATTTAATACACAAAAAAGTCAATTAGTTAGATAAATAGTGCGAAAGCTTTCGTACTTACCTTGATAACCCGCTCAATTTGTTTCTTTGATAATCCGGGATAGATTGGTAATCGAACCAGGGTCTCAGCTACGCGTTCGACAACTGGCAACGGTCGATGCAATTTCCCACTCAATTCTCTTCCCATCGGCGAAGTGTGAATGGGAACGTAATGCCGAACAGCTGAAATATTATGTTCATTCATATACTGAGTAAACTGTTTTGCAATGGTAGGTTTATCAAACCGAATAGCATAAATATGCCAATTGGGTAAAGCTCCTCTAGGAACAGTTGGAACATGCACACCGGGATATGATAAAAAAGATTTTGTATAACGATGAGCAATCGCGGTTCGTTTCTTCGTAATGATGATAAGCTTTTTAAGCTGGGCAATGAGAAGTGCCGCTAATAAATCCGACAAAAGATAACTCGAACCAAGTCCCACCCATGTATAGAGAGCAACTCTATGGTCTAAAAATGCGCTTCTATTAGTTCCGTTTGCCCGAAAAATGTCCATTTTTTCAACGAGTTTTTTATTATTGGTTACCACCATTCCCCCCTCACCGCTACAGATATTTTTCGTTCCGTGAAACGAGTACACGCCAACATCACCAATCGTTCCCAACATCTTTCCTTTATAATATGCACCGATGCAATGAGCTGCATCCTCAATAATGAACAATTTATGCTGCTTTGCTATACTTTGTATCTCCTCCATCCGACACGGCATACCAGCATAATGAACCACGATAATTCCTTTTGTTTTTTTAGATATCAATTGAATGATAGATTTTGGATCAATACAATATGTATTCTCTTCTATATCTGCAAATACCGGACGAGCGCCCGTAAGAACAACACAATTTGCTGATGAAGAAAGCGTAAAACCCGGAACAATCACTTCATCTCCAATACCAATGCCCATTACTCGACATGCGAGTTCAAGCCCATGCGTGCACGATGGCACAGCAAACACGTACGAAGAATGCGTTAATCGTTTTATTACATCATCTAACCTTTTTGTATATAAACCATCGCCAACACCATTACTTTTCTTTAATGAATCCGCAACAATACGTGATTCTTCTTTTCCCCAATATGGTTTATGGAGTGATATCTTCATATTATTCATTGATATATAGCAATAATCTCAGTATTCGTCAATATTAATGCTTTTGTGCTAGAATAGCCATGACAAAAAAACTTTGGTCTATGAAACAAAAAACAGTAGCAATTTTACAATCAAACTATATCCCTTGGAAGGGTTACTTCAATATTATCAAAGAATCTGATCTCTTTATCTTTCATGATGATTTGCAATATACCAAACAAGATTGGAGAAATAGAAATAAGATAAAAACCTCTCATGGAATCCAATGGCTCACGATCCCTTGTGGCACTAATGAACATCGAAAGATTTGTGACGTTATGATTGTTGATGATGGTTGGCAAAAAACACATTGGAACAATATTTACAATGCGTATCACCAGGCACCATATTTTCGTAGCTATGCACCTTTTTTTGAACAAGTCTATCTTCATATCAGGTGGCATAATCTTTCTGCTTTAAACCAATATGTCATTCAATACCTGGCACGAGAATTTCTAGATATCACAACCCGTTTTGATGATTCCAGAATTTACAATTTAAAAGAAAATAAGGAAAAGCGTGTTTTAGAACTGCTTACTGCTGTCCATGCAACAAAATATATTTCCGGACCCGCTGCAAAATCGTATATTCATGAAGATCTCTTTACCAAACGGGGAATTACAATCCATTGGATGAATTATAGTCACTACAAACAATATCCACAATTCTATCCACCATTTGAACATGCAGTGAGCATTATCGACTTATTGTTTCATGTCGGACCGAAAGCAAAAGATTATATATGAAGCGGTGAGATATGTTTTGGAAAAAAATCGGAATTATAACTAAACCAAATCCGCATATTCCATGGCTCTATACATGGACAAGTGCCGCATGCCTTGCAAATCAAATAAACGGCACTGCAGTTCCCCTATATATAACCGGCAGAGAAAAAAGTGGTGCCTCCAGAATCGGTATAGGAATATTTCATCTTGATACATTTCGAGTTACTAATCTTAGTCCTTTACCATGTATTTCACTCGGAGACAGGGGTATGTTTGATGAACACGGAACATCCTATCCATCGGTACTTATCAATAATAATACGTATTTTCTTTATTACACAGGCTGGATACGGGGTACATCGGTCCCATGGTATAACGCAGTAGGACTGGCGAAATCAATAGATGGTATTCACTTTAAAAAAATTAGTGAATCACCGATTTTTGACCGTAATCCTCTTGACCCCATTGGAATGGGGTCATGCTGTGTCATTAAAGAAACAAACATGTGGAAAATGTGGTATACCAGTTTTTCCAGATGGAAAAAACTAAAAAATACAACGAAACACTTTTATTATATTAAACACGCACAATCAACAGACGGGGTACATTGGACCCCATCTAGGCATATTTGCATTGATTTTGCAAATACTCGTGAGTATGCTATAGCCAAACCATCGGTTATAAAAGTGAATTCGACATATTTCATGTGGTATTCCTATAGAGGTAGAACTTATCATATTGGGTGTGCAACGTCAAAAGACGGTATCGCATGGAAACGACGCGATCATGATTTAGGACTTTCTCCGTCAACAACCGGTTGGGATAGCGAAATGGTGTGTTACCCGTATGTATTTGCATATAAAGATGCACTTTTGATGTTCTATAATGGAAATGGATATGGAAAAAGCGGTTTAGGAATCGCAACCGTAAAAAAGAACGAATTACATAATTATTTATGATTCAAAAACCTATCACAGTCCTTATTACAGCCGCAGGAAGCCCGTTAGGACAAAGTATCTATAAGGCATTAACGATAAGTTCGATTCCTGTACGATTATTTCTTTCCGATATAAGCCCAATGGCAGCGGGATTTTTTCTCAATTCTCCAAAAAGGAATATAGTACTTCCACTTGTAAAGAATAAAAACTTCGATAGCAGAATAAAACATGCAATTCTCAAACACCGTATTGATTGTATTTTCCCTGTATTAGAAATTGAACACCAATATTTTCACAGTGAATCGCTGTGGTATCGTCAACATAATGTCCGCATAGTTACCTTAGACAAGACGCTACTTAATCGCTGTTATGATAAATTCGCATGCATGACATATCTAAAAAAAGCCGGTATCGCGGTACCTGATACGATCATCGGTGAACCAGGTCAGCTTCTTCAAACCTTTCTGAAAACACATCCATTTCCCCTTTTTCTTAAACCAAAGGTTGGTGCATCAAGTACGGACACATTTCTTGTTAAATCCTATAAACAATTACTTGCATTATTATCAACACAAAATAAACACTATTTTATTCTCCAGACATTTCTACCAACGCTTCCCGAATACACCATTGGTGTATACCGATCCCGCGATGGATCATTTGAACGAACGTGCGTTATAGAACGAGAGCTTAAATTTGGTTTATCGTATAAAGGAACTGTAATAAATAACCCAACCATCAGCTCATACGCACTGAATGTTGTAAGAGCATTAGAACTTTATTATTCATCCAATGTTCAACTTCGAATGGTCGATGGTATTCCGTTCGTCTTTGAGGTCAATCCGAGACTTTCTAGCACTACGACGGTCCGGGCGCATTTTGGATTTAATGAACCGGAAATGATACTTTTAGAACTTTTTGACACAGTACACACATACACAAAAGGTTTAACATACGGAACCTTTGCCAGGGCGTGGGAAG
The DNA here is from genome assembly GCA_964423435.1 of uncultured Gammaproteobacteria bacterium. Lineage (GTDB taxonomy): Bacteria > Patescibacteriota > Microgenomatia > UBA10105 > UBA927 > CAIJMI01. The sequence continues at coordinate 16,626 of CAYRFA010000004.1, forward strand.
AATTTTATCTCCCAAAACCTACACATCTATGATACTAGGTATTTTATCTGACATTCATAGCAACTTGTGGACTCTTCAGGACGTCTTGAAGGAAAATTCAAGGGTTGATCAATGGATTTGTTTGGGAGATTTTACTGGATTGTTGCCAATGGTCAATGAAACAATCAATCTTCTCGTTAACCATAAAGTGATTTGTATCCGTGGAGATCATGAAACTTGTTTAATAACAAATACTGTACTCAAACAAAGCTTTTCAGGCACTGAGGCCCTAGTTTTACAACGACAGATTGTTCCAAAAGAAACAAAAAAGTGGATACAAGCCCTACCAATAAAACGAGTACTACGTTTCGACAAACGAACACTCCTCCTCACACATAATCTGACCGGTTCTTTAATTGCTAATAAATATATCATTAATCTTAAACATCTTGAACAAAAATACAACACAATGGATATTGTTATGTTTGGTCATACGCATCTCCCGTTTTATTGGGAAGGAAAACAAACACAACTTCTAAATCCGGGATCATTAGGGTTCCCTGTTTCTAAAACAAAACAAGGAACGTATGCTACTGTGGATACGGAAACGCTCCACACTGAGTTTCATTGGATAGATGTTCACCCGAACGATTGTATTCGTTCATTAGAAAACCATATATATCCAAAACGGATTATTGATATAATCCAACATAGAATGTTATGAAAAAGGTATTATATATTATCGGAACACGAACATTAGCTGACATGGTTATTGATATAGCTCAGCGTTCCGGGTATAGAGTTGCGGGATTTTTCGACGATACTTCGAAACAAAAAACATACATGGGAAAACCTCTGTATGGTCCAGTTTCCCTTTGTCTTAGAAAGACCCCCCATTATAAAAATGATGCGTTTGCTGTCGCAATTGGAGATAATACCGGACGAGCAACGATTTGTAAAAAATTGCTGAAAGAAGGATTCAATCTTCCCCCACTTATTGACCCGCAAGCAACCCTTATGCCATCATCAACAATCGGGTCCGGATCAATACTTTTCGCTCATTCATACGTCGGAACAAACATAATACTAGGAAATGGAAATATTCTTTTTCCAGGCGTTGTACTGACACATCATTCATCCATTAAGGATTACAATTTTTTTGCTCCTGGTGTCGTAATTGGTGGACATACCACAATTGAATCATATGCAAAATTTGGTATGAATAGTGTCATTGCACCTAATAGCATCATTCCAAATAACTATACCTGTCCACCACTAACATATGTCAACAAATAAACACCTTATTAATTTATATAACTCACACTACAAAACATACGGTGCGACACCTGAAGGCCTCGGTTGGGGTATAAAAGATAGAACCGCACTTCGATATCAAATTTTGGCATCCCGTTGGAATCTTGATGGTACTTCTATCTTAGATGTTGGGTGCGGATTTGGAGATTTCTATGGATTTCTAATACAAAAAAAAACGAAACGCTTACTATATACGGGCCTTGATATCAATCCAACCTTTATCCACATAGCCAAAGAACGATATCCCAAAGGAAAATTTATAGTTCACGACCTAGTTGAAGACACATCAATAAAAACATATGATTATGTCTTTGCATCAGGATTGTTCAATGATCGGATTCCCAAAGCAAAACAACGAATTATACAATTTTTAAAAGCTATCAATGCACATACGAACAAAGGGTTTGCTGTTAATTTTCTTTCCGATAAAGTTGACTATCAACTTCCACACGCAAATCACACAAATCCGGCATGGGCCCTAGATCTCTGTTATACATTTTCAAATAATATTGTTTTACGAAATGACTATATGCCGTTTGAATTTACCATTTTTGTCGATAGAGATGAACCATTTGATAAAACGCATGCGATATATAAACGGTTTCTCTAGAATTTTTAACATTGTATCACCAAAGTTTGCTTCAGAAAGTTTTTATGAAGGCCAGTCGTTTATTTATTAGCAGGATTCTCTTTTAAATACCACTCAATTGTTTTTCGAAGTCCAACCTCAAGAGGAGTCTTGGCCACAAATGCAATTTTTTCTTTTGCTTTCGTGTTGTCGCTATTTCTTCTTGGGCTTCCGTCTGGTTTTGTTGTATCGAATTGAACTGTTGCTTTCTTCCCGCTTGTCTCAATGATCATTTTTACTAAATTCCCGATTGATATTTCTTCATCCGTTCCAATATTAATTGGATCCGGAACGGGATATTTTTCAATAGCCTGTATTAAACCATCAGCAAAATCATCCACATAAAGAAACGCGCGCGTTTGTTTACCGCTTCCCCAAACCGTAAGCGGATTTTCTCCGTCCATCACCCGCTTGATGAGAGCCGGAATCACATGAGAAGAGTCTGGTGCAAAATGGTCACGAGGACCGTATGCATTGTACGGCCTCACAATTCCAACCTTCATGCCATACTCTTCGGAATATAACTTACCGAGTAATTCCGCATACCGTTTTGCCCAACCATACCCGCTATTCGTTGGTTCGGGTTCATCACGAGTCCCTTCTGATTCAGGCGTTGGTACTATTGCATCATGGGGATATACACAGGCTGAAGAAACAACCAGAAACCTCTCAACCTGCGCTTTTCTTGCGGCTTCCATCATCGATGTTGCTATCACCATATTGTCATGCAACATGGTTGCCTGGTGCGTCCTGTTGTATTCAATCCCTCCAACATGAGCCGCCAGATTCATGACAACATCCATTGAGGTACACGCTTTTACTGCTGTATCCGGATCTGCACATTCCCCGCGGATTATTTCGATGTCTTTTTTCAGATATCCAATATATTTCAATTTACCATTTGAGATTCTATCCAATATCCTCACTCTTGCTTCCATTCCTACCAATTTTTCCACGACATGGCTTCCGATAAATCCGGATCCGCCGGTAACAAGCACTTTTTTATTCTTCCAGAAAGAATTCATACTTTAATAGCTTATCACAATCTTCCGCAAAACATTCATGACTGACACTCTAAATTTCCAAGGAATTTTTTTCACTGTGTTAAACATTAATTTTTGCAGTTCACTTTTGACAAAATGCGTACTCATAATGACTTCACGTTTTGACGTATCAAGCGGTATGGTATGCTTTTTGCAATATTCATAGGCATCGTTAAATATTTTTCCTTTCTCAACGACATTCATCTTCAAAAAAACAGGCTTCATAGTACAATAAAATCCGTCCATATATGAAGTTCTGTATGATCCCAAAATTTCAAAATTCCACGGGTTTTCGCCGGGAATAAGAAGTTTTTTTAATGCTGACACATCCCAAAAACCCATTGCAATTGCCCGATACGGTGCTCCTTTTTCATATTCACCAAATTCGCCTCCCGAAAGAACCTTATCAGGTTTTGGTGCCGGTTCTAAATGCACATGAACTGCTTTGTGATTTTTCATGAATGTTAAAGCATTATTGACATGAGAAATTTTGATCTTTTTTATCGGAAACATATCATCCAGCCATAACAATATATATTGAGTATGTATTTGATCTAAAATAGCAAGAAAACTAGTTGACCAATCCTTATCCGGTCCTGAAAGTAACGTTGTTACACTTTTATCTTTATAGACCTCGGTATTGCTTCCTAAATACATTGGATATTTACTTTGGCTGAAATATTTATGGACACAGTGAAATAGCGGCTTCCATAGATCCTGATATTTATCGCAGGAAAGAAAAAGGATTGATAGTTCTTTTGATTGAGTAGCTTTATTCATATATCCGACCTCGCACTAGACCTATATAATACGATAGAGAAGGTTTATGTACAATGCTTTTTGTTAAACCGCTATCGCTCACTTTCCGTATCCTTGTTTGAATAATATTCCTCAATTTCATTGTTTGTCCGAAATTGACTATATTCCACCACAATGCTTTTTGCATAGCCCAGGATAACTGGAATTGACCTTTTATAAAAGAATACGCTGAGAAGCCTTCACAGAACAACAAATGAACAGGCAAGGTCAACATGAGATTGACAATTCCAAAATTCTTTATATAGGTCCGAATTCTGTTTTTAAACGAATGATACTGGATAAATGCATTATTCATACCTGCACTTGTTGCACCCATTTTGTGATAAATAACCGATTTGTACGCATACACAATTCTGTATCCTGCCAACCATACTCTATGGCACAAATCGGATTCCTCAAAATATGCAAAATAATCAGAATCGAAAATATCACCACATATCGCAACTGCATCTAGTACGTCTTTTCGAAACATCATACAGGCACCTTTTGCTGTATACAGTTCTATTTCCTTGTTATATTTCGCAATATTCTTCCGTCCAAACCCATAATGATATAAAAATCCGGTTGGGGTCAAAAATGCTCCGACGCTGTCATGAATATCCGGATGATCCATAAGGAGAATCTTACTCTGAACACCGCCAATGGTGTTATCTTTTTCCAAAACGTTAACTAACTCAGTCAGAAACGTTTTCGTTACCTTCGTATCGTTATTTAAAAATAATATATACTTCCCTTTAGCTTTTTTATAACCAATATTATTCGCATCAGCAAAACCTAGATTTTCTTTATTAATAATAATTTTCGTTTTTGGATAATTTTCTTTCACCCATGCTACGGATTTATCTTTGGAAGCGTTATCAACAAAAATTACTTCAAAATCTTTGTAATCTTGCGCGTAGATGGTCCTAAAACAATCAGAAAGCCATTTTAAGCCGTTCCAATTAACGATTATTATCGAAATAAGCTTCATGAAAATATTGAAATTAATTTCTGGATTTC
>CAYRFA010000005.1:0-8825 GCA_964423435.1 uncultured Gammaproteobacteria bacterium
TTATTTTCAGGATCTCTCTTCTCAATTCCTCTGTCACCACCTCATCTGCGTCAAGCTGCAGTATCCACTTACCATGACTTGCATCAAGCGCCTTTTGTTTATTAATATGAAATATTGGTGGATTATCTGTATGAATAATTGTTGCATGATATTTCTCTGCTATTTCGCACGTTGCATCATTCGATCCACCGTCAACAACAATTATCTCATCAGCAAACCCGCGAATTGAAGTTAAGCAGGCATCTATATTTTTTCCTTCATTATATGTTGCAATTGCAACAGACAGAGTTATCTTTTTCTCCATATACATCCTCGGATCATAAGCATTATACAGATAGCGAAGCTTGCAAGTGAAATATATTCTGAATATGTACGGATTTTCGTATTTTGAAATACCACCCGTACTTCATGAATTCCTTCATCTACTCGAAAAGTTATGATCCCCCGATGATTCGGATCTTGAAATTCGATATCAGTTTTCTTCCCGTCAACATACACATTCCATCCGGGGAAAAATAGCGTATTTTCCAATAATTGACTTGGTATTGTTGCATTTATTGTGTACCGATGTTCAGTCGTTGTACGACTTCTTTCAATGACAGTTGCAATTCCACCAATAACATCTATCCGTTTTGACGGAGCGTATTCCATAAATCGAACCGACCAGACAGGACTGCTTTCACCCGTATCTGTTGTCCCATTATAAATACCCGAATAAAATGAAGGCTGTTCAATTTTGTATCCCCTTGGCTTCCACATGTGAACAGTAACAAGTATAGAAATGATGCAAAATGCGATAAATACATATTTTTTTTGCTTTTGTTGTATCGTAAGAACTTTAATACAGTATGGAATGCTTATTCCACCAAGAAGTGCGGTCAAAAATACAGAAATCATTTGAAATCTCCATGGAAATTGAAAATTTTGCAGAATCATGAGCTTTTCCCAAATAGGTCGCGACCATGATGTCATAATAAAAAGAGAACATACAAGTAATATGATGGTGCCTGCGATAAACCATTTCAACTTATTTTCTTTTGACTTCCAAAACAAAAATATTGATCCTAATATTCCAAACCACTGAGAAAACCCTAAAAACTTTGTGGTATTGTCACCTCCTCCAATCACCCATCGCGAATAAACAAACGATGAAAACGGAACAAATCGTGTCAACGCGACACCTTTTGTAACAATATCTCTTAACGTGTATTTTCCTTCGACAAATGCTGGCAACCAGAAAAATGAAGATAGACCAAAACCAAGAAGAATAAAGAATGAGATATTAAGTATAAAATGTGGAGAACGTTTTGCTTCCACAAAAAATAAATATAATGTATATAAAGCAATTATTGGAAGAAACATGAGAGAGAAAGCATTGTGAGAAAGAATAAATAAAGCAATTGAAAAAGATAACAATGATCCATGCAAAACAATATTTTTCTTTTTCGATAGTTTGACTAACGCATAAAGAATAAGAGGCGGAAAAATAAAAGCAACGTGCTCACCAATTGCGCCACGGATGTATAAATCGACAAACCGGTAGGGAGCAAAAAGATATAGGATAGACCCAATAATCGCCGCCTCTTTATTAAATGCTTCCTTCATCCATATATACATGGCGTAAACACTTGCCATTGTGGCAACAATAAAAACCATTTTTGTGCTATCAACAAATGATAATCCTAAGAAATGAAACAGAGATCCCAAATAAGAAGAAAGCGGATATAAAAACATAATAACTGGATGTCCATAGCCCCAATTAAGATTCGTTGCCCATCGGGGAACAATAACACCGTCCCTCAAGGCCGCAAAAAAATTTGCAATGCGCGCAACATGATCCTGTCCGTCATCTACAAACGGCATTCCAGATTTCATATATCCAACAAGAGGAATAAGTGATAGGAGAAGCAAGAAAAAAAGAGTATGTTTTTGAATATATTCTATTACTTTTTTCATAATTATTTACGGCATAGTCCGTTTTTCGACGACAAACTCCGAAGGAAGAGTAACACGGCTTACTGTTGTTCCACCGGTAACAGCCGTTTCCAAAAAACCCTTATATGTCCAGGGTTTTTCCGGATCAGGCTCGGCGAGTAGGTAATATACCGCCCTTTTTTCTTGCGGAGGAACATATCCATATTTTGTCTTTCCATACCACGAATTCAAAAAATCGTACGCATAGGTATAGACTGGAGGCGTGAAAAAAAATATTCCAAAATCTTTTGTTTTCGCATCCTGAAAAATATAATCAAGCGCATCAAGCTTTCCTCGTATTTTATGTACCCCCCCATAATTAGGATAGTCATTCTTCCAAAATCGAATACTTTCCTTTGTGTATCCGGCAAACATAAGAATAAAAGTAACAATTGCAATAAATCTCATAATTCCTTTCTTTTCTAACATCCAAGATATATTCATTCCAATTAAAACTACCATAACAACTGACAATTCATACAACCACCATGGCCATAAATCATTTTTATAGAATAAAAGTACGCCAAAGAGAATACATGGAAATAGATATAGGAAAAAAACAAATTGTCGTTTTGTTTGCGATACAGTTCTATCAATTAATTGAAAGGCGCCAATAATAAGAAGTCCAATAATTATATAATACGGGGAAAAAATTTTCTGAAAGGAATGAAATATATTTGTTGAAAAAATCATGCGATGGTTAGCTACAAGAAGAGCAAGTGATGATTGAATCTGCCTATCCCCTCCAAACGTCTCAATAATACCCTTTGTATTTAAAAATTGGTGACGAATATCAAAAATGATAAGCGGAATAAACGGAATGCACCACGCGAGTATCGATAATACAACTATTTTCAACGGTATTTTCTTCATAATCCCAAAAGGAATAATGTATAGCAAAAGAACAATCGCCATAGTTCCTGCTGATGCAATCTCAAAGTGTTCCATCATAGCAACAACAAAAAACAATATCGGTATATACATATATGCCCCTGTAAGCATTTTCCAGAACGCATAGAGACTAATAACAGCAAGCGGTGGGATCATGTGAGGTGGCCACGTAAGCCGTGAGGACTCAATAAGAATTGGCGATATCGCAAGAAGTAGACCAATACAACCTGAAGTTAATGCACCAAATGCTTTTTTAAATAACCATAATGCCAACATTACAGTTGTAATCCCACTTAAAAACATAAGTATAATCCCCCCATAGGGGTTTCCCTGAAATAACAGATAAAAGATACTTAGCGAATAGATCCATCCGGGGCCTTGAAAAAATCCTCGTGCGCCGCCAACTTCGTCACCAATAAGCGGGATCTTATGATCCACAACAAGTGCTTTAGCTCCAAGCCAATGCTTCCCTTGATCAAAACCAAAGACATAATTGCCACATACAAGCTCTATCGCTCTTGGTATGCATGCAAGAATGACAATAGTAATTGCTACATAAAGCCATTTTATTTTGAATGATACTATTTTCTTTTTCATGGTGCTCCATTCGGTTGATCAGCGATTTCTATCGCAGGTTGACCATTTAAATACGGTATATTGAGTAAATTTCCATGGGGCATATCCTGAAGCGTACCAACATAAAGAATATCTCCATTTCTTTGCTCACTTGACCAATTAATGTCGCGAAATTCGTAAATATCAAATGTATTCCTATCTTCCCGAAAACCTCCGGATTTTGTGCCTCCCGAAGCCAAATATTTTTGTGGATCGTATTTTGAATAAAATAAGAAAAACATATATGATTGCTCAAGCTTCGTCGATACAACTACTTTTTTATATTTCTGTTTGACTTTTTCTGTATACTCCACTGCTTGTTTGTATCCATATTGCCAAAATTCGGAAAATTCATAGTTTTGCTGGACAAAATACATATTGAGATAATACAACATGTTAAATATTACCAATAATCCAATTATCCAATAAACAAATAAACGAAAATACAAAGAATAAACCTTTTTCATATAAGACAGCGCATGTACAATGCCAATTGCACAAATAATTTGATACATCGGTAAAAATACTAATGTGCGTATGGCATGCGGCAGTCCTGTGGTCGGAGAAGCTGCAATTGGTGAAATCAATAACCAACCGATGATGATACATTTCGTTTTTTGATCCTTACTTTTTATAATGGTATATAATCCATACAGGATAAACGGTAATTCCCAAAGGTAGAGAAGCCCCATGTCCGGAGCATGATGCCTTGGATTATCCCCAGTTAAAAACAACCACTTCATTGAAAAATGAGACAAATAGCCGAATAACAATGTCTGAGTCCATACAAAACGTCTGTTATCAAAAAGCTGGCCAATTTTATCACCTAGTTTTTGATCATATTCAATGCTGGAAATAGACCTCGCAAGTAAATTTGTAGGATTAGAAAAAATACTCGTTCCATACGCACGAGACATTGAAGATTTGTTTGCAAAAACAGTTGCAAGTGGAGCAACCACAAGTAAACCTATAAGAATAGCAGTAATAATACTGCCAATATTCTCTTTATGAAAAACTTCTTTCCTGAAGATTACACCTAATAATAGAACCAGAAGTGGTAGGAATATCCGTTCGCTATGATATGCATACATTCCAAGACCGAATAATATTGCTGATATTGGAAAAAAATATTTTTTTCGAAGACCAATTAGAAATGTTGCGACCGCCCAAATATTGAGTGTTATTCCAGTATTTGCCTCAAATGCAATGCGGGAAAATTGAATATGCCAGGGAGAAATAGCTAAAAGGAATGAAGAAAAAATTGATAGTTGATAGTTGATAGTTGATTTACGAAATAACTCACGAACAAGAAAAAAGGTTCCGAGGACGGCAAAAATCCCCATGATGGCAGATGGTAGTCGAACAGACCAAACAGTCAGATCAAATAACGCAACTGATGGAACAGTTAAGTACGTATAAAGCGGTGGTTTATAATCATCAAATGAACGAATAGATAATGGTAGAAATGTACCATACTCATCTCGACCAGTTTTTAAAATTGAATACGCATTATATCCCAAAGCAACTTCATCCCAATCAGGACTTATCGGTACTTGTCCTAATTGATACAGCCTAAGTATTGAGGCAATAATAATGATACCAATAAGTATGAATGTCTGCTTCATAGTTTCACAGCGCCCCTATCAAACACAACGAGCACAGGATTGCCATTTAATAGTCTTATCGTATCAATAACACGTACTCCATGAGGCACCGTGGTAGCATCCCATATATAAATGGTTTGCGGATCCATTTGTAAAGGCAATTCTTTAATAAACCGATATTTTTCAAAACCATACACATGATAAAAACCTGCTGTATCAAATCGGGCATCTTTTGTTCTTTGAAACATGGTTGGATCTGTCTTTTTATAAAATAATGTATACATATATGGCCGGCCGATAAATTCTGTCATTGCGATAGTTGTATATTTTGATTCAATGGGCTGAATAGCCAGTAATGCTTCGCGATATCCATATTGCCATTCACCGGAAAATTCAATCGGATAATGACGATAATATTTATGGAGATAATACATACTGTTAATCGTGTAAACAGAAATAAGCAAAAAGCAATAAGCCCCACTTCGCCAAGGCTTCGCGGGGTGAACAACAAATTGGTAAATCGTCAGTATCCCAAACGCAATAAAAATCTGCCATGTCGGAAGTGAATTTAATATTCGAAGCGCGTGCGGTGTCTCCCGAGCAACAGCAGCAGGCATAATAGCGGCGACAATCCAAAATAACAAAAGAAGCGCAATCTTAACATCTACTAGAAGCAATGAAAATATACCAATAATAAGTAACGGTGCCTCTATCCAATACAGCTGTCCGACGTCCTGAATAGAGAATTTCGGGTTTCCATCCCCTTTGATGAATAAGAAATCGGTTCGAAGGTTATCAAAAAAATGAACGAGATAGCTTCTTGCATATCCGATTCTTCGATTATTAATAATTCTTCCAATGAGAGAATTACCATCATGAACAATCCTCTCATTTGCAGTTGTAACTATTGTTGAATCAGTAAAAATATTAACCTCAACAAATCGCAGTCTTGCTTCTTTTGATAATAAGTGCGGAATAAGCGGAAGCAACATAACACCTGCAACGCATATACCAATAGCCATCTGCTTCCATGAAGCGCGAATAGATTTCCATACGTACATCAATAATCCGATGCCGAATATCACCACAAAATATCGGGAACTGTTAAACGTATACATGGAAAGCACATAGGGAATTCCTGCGATAATCCACATCCAGGATTTTTCTCTTGCCTTAAGAATCAGCCATGTTCCCAACACCACAAAAAACAGTGCGATATTCGCTTCAAAACCTGCACGGGACAAATTGATATGCCACGGAGAAATTGCCAACAATATGGAAGATAATAGCGCTAAATATTGGTTTTTTTTGAATAATTCTTTTACCAATAAATAGGTCAGTACAATCGTCAAAGTTCCAAAAAAGGCTGAGGGCAGACGTACGGAGAATTCGTTTAACCCAAATATTGCAACACTGGGCACAGTCAAATAGATGGCAAGCGGTGGCTTATAATCACCATATGCTACAAACGTATCAAGGGGAAGGAATTTCCCATGTTCGTCTTTTCCAGTTTTCAAAATACTATAGGCATTATATCCAATAGATACCTCATCCCATGACAGAGACGGCGGATTGAATGAGATTCTGTTTGTACGAAGAAAAAAGGCAAAAACAGTTATACAAATAAGTAAGATCAATGCTGATAAGTTCTTCCCCTGCTTCATACTATAATTATAGTGTTAATTAAGCTTGTACACAAAATAAGGTGGGGAAATATAGAATGGTGATATCAATCCTGAATTCAGAAGACCATCAAGTGCGTATGAACTGTATACGTATGTAATATTGTATGGTGACAGAATTTTCTTCATCTCAATTAATTTCTTCTGTTTTTCATCAATAGTTAGCACAGGAGACAAAAATTCCTGATCCATTAAACGAAGGTCATTCAGTATAACAGCTCTTTTTTTAACCTCAGATTCAGAATATATCAGATTAGTAAAAGCCAAAAATGCCTGTGTATTGCCAAACGCAGAAAAACGTAATGTTGTTCTATATCGAAACCATTTTTCAATATCTTTAAGCAATGCTCCCTCTTGAGGCATTTCCAATAGTACCGCACGGGGAGTATTATTATTTCGAATTTGTTTATACATTGTATATTCGCTATTTACAATTGTTTTCCGGGGAGGCATAAAAAAATCTTTATAGTCTGATTGGATCATTTGCGGCAAAGAGAAACCGAGAACGACAAGTGCAACAACAATTCCTATGCCTTTTGGAACTTTGCGTACTAACCAAGAAAAAAAGTATCCCGTTGGAAATGACAAAAGAAGCAGTGTGTAGTTAAACATTTGACTGATTTCGTATGGTTTTAAGGATTGCATGTACATGAGGGGTATATAGAATGAGACAACAGTCATAACTCCCATTGTTACCATAAAAGCTCTTTTTTCTTTTTGCTTTATTAATAAAATAATCAGAGCAATTATGCCAAATACCCGTAATCCTAGATTTCCGATAATAAAATATAAAAGTACTTTTATTTCTAATAATATTGGTCTGATTGGGTCAAACAAACGAGCATATTCAGATATTGCATTATCATATCGAAGAAATGGCAACGAAGCTCTCGCTATTTCATGAGGAGCCCATAATTTTGCATCAAACAAAAAACCCGAACTTCCAGTAAATGGCCAATAAATTCCAAATGCGATGGCAAGAGCTATTAAACCGGTTAAAGCTATTTTCCAATGATACTTTTTAAGATTAAGTAGTACATATACACCGAGTCCACCTAAACCCACTATTCCTGCATAGACTTTATATTCAATGAGCATCCCAAAAAAAATAGCTACCGGAAATAACCATCGAGAAAGTTTTGATTCATCAAATCTGATAAGTGAATATATGGCAAGTAATAGAACAACAACTGATGAGGCGTAAGGAGGATTGAGCAAAGATACAGGAGGTTGTAATATTCCAAATCCGGAATTAAAACTAATTGGAATATGATAAAACCATGTAATAAACATTGAAAAGCTTGCGCCGAACATGGTAAAAAATACAATAAAAAGCGCTGTAATATTACTTCGAAATAACCGTTTGCCAATTAAGAATGTTGTCCATGGCCATAGTATGGATAAAAGAATTGGAAAAATACGAAAATGAACCGTCTCTGCTGATACACGAAAAAGTATTGCGATGATAGATGCGGAGTAATTATAAAAAAAATGATATGCAGTTAAACGGTTCCCAGCGAATCCTAAATCCGTTGGTGGGAATCTATATATAAGTTCATTGATCATAGATACATGGAGAGCACTATCTTGATCGTGAACTCCAAGTAAGCTAATAAATGATCCAAAATCTCCACTGGAATAATTAGGAATTAAAAAAACCAATGAGGAAACAATAAGAAAAACAATTGACCAAATATCAAAGAATTTTTCTTTATCATGAATGACACTAATCGATTTTCTATTTTTGAAAAAGAACACAATTAATCCCAAAACAATCAAAGGTAGAATAGAACGGATTCCTAACCAGGATAAGATGTAGGAAATGAAAGTTAACGCGATCAGTCCGAAACCCGTTGAAAAAATATATTGTTCACTTTTAAATAAAGAAACCCGGAGAATTCGAAGAAGGCTGGCGCCTGTTACGTAGAATAATATAATTGATGCGATTGTGGCCAAAAGATCCCTAGCAATTATTAAAACCATAGCGTCAGTGTACAACATGAGTGGTATAATGTGTAGTATTGAAAAGATTACTATTTATCGGTTTTCTTTTTTGTAT
>CAYRFA010000005.1:8925-19747 GCA_964423435.1 uncultured Gammaproteobacteria bacterium
TTTGGCACACGATTCTCTGGCTTCCGCTTCTTTTGTTTCTTTTTGAACGCGGACTCAAACAAAAAATGTTGACCATCGGTCAAAAAGCACTATTCATATTTTCTTTGTTTTCTGCTATCACCGCAGGTCACCCGCAGGATTTTCTAAACTGCTTCCTATTTTTAATTATTTATATAATTGTCCGTTTATTAACTTTCCGATCATGGACAAATGAAGAAAAATTTTTATTTATCAGTTATCATTTACCTTTTATCATTATAATTCCCTTCCTCCTTGCTGCTCCTCAACTTCTCCCAACAATAGAACTATTCAAAAATTCCGCTCGAGTAGCCCATGATTATGAACAAATTGTTTCAAAAATGCTCGTCCAATGGTGGCAACTTCCTCTTCTGGTTGTTAGTGACTTCTTCGGCAATCCTGCAACAAAAACGCATTTCATTGGAGACTATGTTGGAAGAACTTTATCAATTGGAGTAGTCGGATTTTCTCTTGTCATCGCAACACTTGTTGATCAAAAAAAATGTTTCCATAAAACATTCTTCTTTTGGACCGCAATAGCTATTCTTTTAATTACCGTCAACACTCCCATCACACAACTCTTAAACAGATATCCAATCCCTATCATGTCAACCGGAACACCGACCCGCATTCTTTTTCTTCTCATGCTCGCTTTCTCCATTCTCGCTGGATTTGGATTTGATTCCTTTGTTAAACAAAAGAAGATTGTTATACGAATGCCTTTTATTCTATTTGGTATTTTTGTTCTGCTCTGGCTTTTTGCACTCCTTCATCCATCTGTCCCTGGATTGGTCTATGCCGCTCAATCGTTTAACGTCATGAAACGGGCGATGTTATTTAGCTCTATCATCTTTTCTGCAATCATAGCAATCCTTGTTGTTAAAAAATATTCATCACTTGCTATATATCTGCTTATTGCTCTTTCTGTCGTTGAATTATTGTATTCATTTACAAAATTCAATCCTTTTGTACCGTCTTCATTTGTGTTTCCTGAAAATTCAGTCATGCAATTTGTGAAAACAAACGCCGGAATATATCGATATTGGGGGTATGGAACTGCGGCAGTTGAGGCAAATTTCGCAACGCAAACAAATACCTATTCTCTTGACGGAACAGATCCATTGAATCTTAAATGGTATAACGAATTTATTCAGGCTAGTCGTGACGGGAACATCGCTCAAGCATTTAATAGAACAACACGCTCAGACGCACAACTTGCACCTGGTTATGGAACAGGTGATCTTCCTTCTAATATATATAGACTTCGTCTGATGGATCTATTGGGAGTGAAATACATTATTAATCGTTCAGAAAATCCTATATCCGACAAAACATTTTCGACGGATAGATTTAAACCCGTATGGCAAAAAGATACGTGGACAATATTTGAAAACTTGAAGGTTGCACCAAGATTTTTTCTCACAACGGATGTCAAGAGTTATATGGATACAAACGATTTTGAACGAAAATTTTTTAGTACCGACAACAACTTTACTATATTTTTGCGTGACACTGATTTTGTTAATCTTCCAAAACTATCCGGAAACACCCAAATAATTTCCTTACTGTCATATTCACCGACAAAAATTGAATTTTTGACCGATAGTGACGGCACTCAGGTTTTATTTCTCAGCGATACTTATGACCCAGGTTGGACCGCAAAGATTGATGAAAAGAAAACAACTATATATAAAGCAAACTGGGCATTTCGAGCAATCGTAGTACCTCCAGGGAACCATAAAATAACATTCATCTATTTCCCGAAATCATTTACAATTGGACTATATATAAGTTTCATTGGAGTTGCTTGTCTATTAATTTTTTATAGATATGAAAAAAAATAAAAACCTTCATTCATTTTTACCACTGGTGATTATTATAATAATATCTGCAGCATTTCGGTTTATCTATCTTGACCGTATCCCAAACGCAATCAGCGGCGATGAACTTATATATCCGCTCACTGCAAAATCAGTTGTTTTAACAGGTCGTGACATGACAGGCGCCTGGAACATATTCAACGCTCTCATATTCCGATACCCTCCTAATCAACAACAGGCAGAACTTCCTTATTTTCTCCATCTTCCATTTAGCGGTATTTTCCCTTTTTCACTATTTACGGCGCATCTTCCTTTCGCGATCCTTTCAATCGGTATTGTTATTCTTCTTTATATAATCACTCAAACGCTATTTGGAACACCAATAGCATTTGCTACTGGATTCATTGCCGCCATCAATCCATGGTTTATTGTCATGGGAAGAACCGGTTATGAATCAACACCTGCAACATTTTTTTATCTATTAGCGTTTGTTTTCATACTGAAAGCACAAGGATGGAAAGTCGTATGGGCAGCTGTTCCCTTACTGCTCGCCTTTTATTCATACATAGGAACTAAAATTATTTTACTTCCGTTTGTTATTGTTTCCCTGAGTTTTGCGTATATAAAAAATAAACCAAAGTCCTTAAAACCGTACGTAACACTTTTAGCCACATGTATAATCATTGTTATTATCTACATGATCCTTATTAACATTTCCTCAGGGATGAGAATAAATGATATTTTTCTTCCCAATGACCAAATTGTTACCGATCTGGTTAATGAAATAAGAAGGAAATCTGTCGTCTTTCCATACACAAATTTACTTATAAACAAATACTCCATATACGCTAAATTGTTATTTGAAAAGCTGATACGAATTTTTTCTCTTTCCTATTTATTTGTTGAAGGAGACCGTTTTTTTCCAGTACGCGGGTTTAGCTTCTTTTACATTATTGACTCCATCAGTATTGCTCTAGGAATATTATTTTTATTTGCAAAAAGAAAAATATATTTTTTCTTATTAAGCATATTAGTATTTATTGGTACTTTACCACATTTATTTTTTAAATTGTCCGGAGATTTTTCCGGACATCTTGCATTTATGTTCCCATTTATTATTATGTTGGCAGGTATAGGTATCAAGGAAATTATTTTTTGTATGGCAAAACGGTGGTCTATGATTTTTGGAAGCATCATAATCATCATCTATGTGTGTAGTGCTTTTTATTTTGGCTATATATACTTTTTTGTGCATCCATTACAAGAATATGGAGATTTTCATATGCATGTGTTATCTCGATATCTTGCCCTGGCAAAGCAAAAAAACATTCCTATCTTGCTCTACTCTTCTACAAACCGTGATTTTCTGAATAAATATCTCTTCTATACCAATAGTCTGTCAAAAGAAACCATTCGTTCGTTATCCCTATCCAACATCAATGATTCATTTGATTTAAATGGAGTTAGTTTCCGAGGTTGTATACCAATAAATAATGCCAGTGCAAATCAAACGATCATTATGGATGCCATATGCACTCCATCAACAATGAATTCATACCATAGCATTTCTCGTCTCACAGATGGAGGTCATATCTATAATATTGAAAATGATATTCTTTGTCAGAAACATAATCTTAAACAATACCCTAATAAAATTACAACATATCAATTAGCAATTGATGCCATTAATGAACAGGCTTTTTGCGAAACGTATATATCAAAAAACTAATATAGAATAGTCCGCTTATGAGCGATATGTACGTTCCGGTTGTAATAGATAATGGTTCATAAATAAATTGAACCACATGATTCCCCTGAGAAACAATAATTGCTCGAAGTGAATAATTCACTCGATATATTGGAGTATCCATACCATCGACGTACGCTTTCCATCCTCGATAATAAGTATCTGTGAAAACAAGAATTGCTGGACTTACTGCAGAAACCTGAATTTCTGCATGATTCGGTTTATATGAAGTAATTTTAGCTTTTTCATTTTTAGTCCTATCCACTGTCTTTGTTAATGGAATATCCTGTTCTACCAATACAGAGGTAGTTGGATCAAATAACGGATCAAATAGTCGATTTAGTAATTCATTATCTTCGCTTATTTTTTCATAATTCTTTACAAGATATACTCTTGGAAGCGCCTGAATATTTTCCTGAATAGAAAAATTATTGTCTTCCGTATGAAATAGTAAATAACGTACGCTTAACAATTGAAACAGTCTTTCTCGTCTTTGATTCACATCTTGTTTTGGCAATACATCATTATTTATTACCACATCACTTCTCGGAAGGACATCTGGAACACTCCCTAAATTTGCATACGCAATCAGTTCACCATATCGTTTAATATATAACGGATCATAATAGTTCGGATCATATATATGAAGTCCTGTAGCAATATTTGGTTGAACTACCGCAGAACCAAGTCCCATCACACGATCAAAAGAAGCAATACTTCGTAATTGATCGATAATTTGTGTATTGGGAAATATGGTAGTACGGGAGGAAAATGGCAAAAATTTTGTACTATTATATAATCCAACGGCAAACTGAACGATTATAATGAATAAAATTAGCGGGTACACATATTTTTTGGATTTACTGTTTCGTAAATACAGTAAAACTAATATTGCAAAAAGTAACAGACCTGCTTCAAACAATGAATTTCTGACTGCCGGCATTTGCCCTTTTGTACCAACATATAACCATCCAACAAAAGCACACGTCAGTATCGCAAACAAAACTAATCCCATCCAAATTCTTCCCAAATGCATACGCACATTCCGCAGATAATAATCCAATCCTAATCCTGAAAGAATACAGACGGAAAACGTCGTTAAGAAAAATATTCTTGTCGGTACGCCGGTTGAAATAATAGCGATGGGAAGTCTGTACAACCATTCAGTCAAAGGAGAACGTACGACTAATAAAACGGTCAATCCGGCAACCATAAGAAAAAAAGTCCGGATTTCATTTTTTTTGCCGGATAATAAACTGAATCCTGAAAACAATAGTGCCACACTGCCGACACTAGCGGCTGTTTCAGCATAATCCCCAACCCCCCAATAATTATACGTGGCTGAATTGCCGAAATAGTTCGGAATAATAATTGAAACCAATTGGAAAACAGGAAGTAAAAACTTTTCCGTAACAAAAAACGAAGAAGAAGGAACCATATTTGCCTGTATGTAAAGTTCGATTGTCGGAACAAGTTGAATAGCTGATAACAAAAATCCTGTTAAACATAAAACTCCTATCGCAACATACGATTTCTTTGTTTCCTTCAGGCGAAAAAGCGCATAGGCTACAAACACAATAAGTACGTACAAAATCATTTGTGGTTGACCTGAAACGATCATGAATAAGATGATAAGCGGAATACTCCATATACTTTTCGTTTTTTTATTCTCCCGATACGTTTCTATTATTCCTAATAGTATTGGGAGACACGCTGCAATATATACATACTCTCCAAATAAATAACGTACAGTAATAAAACCTGAAGTTGCGTAAACAATAGAAGCAAATATTGAAGCAACCCAAGATAAACCGATTTTTCTCCCATACCAAAGCATACCGATCGATAAAAAAATAGGTTGAATGACAATATATATTGTCCATGCCAGCCAACCGGGTAAGGCAACAAATAATCCTACCAGCGGAGTAAAAAATCCCGCGTGCATGACTGCCATAAGGGGCATTCCGGATCCGTTATACGGATTCCATAGCGGTAAATGTCCATTACGCATACTTTCCGCAGTAATAATTTTATATTGATACAATTGCCGGAAAACATCATCAAGTATGGCTTTATGAGGAAGGATTGGGACTCCGTTTGCAGTAAAATATGTCTTCCATGGTTCATACCAACTGAGTAGATAGTCACCAGGAAAAGGAATCAAACCAAAAATATAACTTTTCCAAAAAATAGCTATTCCGATAACAAAAGCGATCACTACAATAATGAGATTACTTTTTTTCATGTAACAAACGGAGTGTTTGTATATACACAACACACAAAGTAACTACAGTACATAGACTTATTAACCATTGAAACCAGATTCCTGTCCAGATTTGATAGGGAAAAAAAGGTATCGTCATAGGATGCCAAACAATATACACATTTATCATATTCAGAATAGATAAAATAACGTATGAAATGATAAACCTGCAAAAAAATACTGAAGAAAATGCAAGAAATATAAAAGCTGGATACATATAGCGTTCATGCATCTGAGGCAACAATATAAAGGCCAAAAGCGAACAATTAGTTAAAACTAAAAATATATATTGTATACTGAGTTTTTTTCTTTTATAGATAGACAAAAATAACGGAATACAAAAAACAATAAACAGGCCAACGGCCCATCTAAAAAGAGGCACTCCTAACCATAAGGTAGATGAATCTGGTGAATTTATGAGACGTACCTCACTAAACGAAAATAAATTATTTGGGTTGCCTATTGAAATAAATGGACGAAATATCACCCACCATACATTCATTGCAAAAGCTGTTATATTAGTCATTTCACCTGTGGTGTTATTACTAATAAAATGTAGAAACCATAGAAAAGGATTTGTTGAAATTGGAAGAATAAAAATTATACCAGCAACACTGGCTAAGACTGTCGCGTGAAAATAATTCCATATATTTTTAAGTTCCCTACTCCAAAAAAGCAAATAAAAAGGGGTCATATACAAAAGGGAAAATTTCGTCAGAATACACAGACTAAATAATAATATGCTTAAAAATGTGTGTTTATTAAATAACAGCCAAAAAGAAAAAAGGAATGAGACATTCACGATAGCGTCAACTTGTCCCCAAACGGCACTGTTATATATAACAACTGGATTAAATAAGAATAACGATGGCGCCAGAAGTACTCCACGTTTCCTATTAAATCTTTTCAAAAAAAGAAATATGAGTATTCCGATGAGACAATCAGATATTATTGAAGGTAAGCGCAACATGAAACTCATTACCGGACCGTTTAACAACGCGTTTACTTTTTCTGAATATGGAATTACCCGAAGTAACATTTTTGATAATTGAATATGAAGTCTATAGGAAGCCGACAATATATATAGTAGCCCCGGAGGCTGATTATTTGGAAGGGTACCAAATGTAATATGTTCTGTTTTATAGGTTTCTGCTAATCCATATACATAGCTAATCCGAGCCCAATCCTTGTACCGAAGCACATCTGTATTTTCCCGATATTCAAAAGACCATATGGACGCAATAATTCTGATTATGAAGGCAAGAGAAATGATAATAATCAGGCTATTTCGGATCTTCATTTAGGTTTTGTCCGCCATTCCTCAGTAGACGAATATATTTTTGATGGATTAATAAACGCCCAACCATCGGATAAGAGTGTTGCGCTTGAAGAAGATGTAAGGTCTGAAATAAGTCCGCCATCAGTTGAAATAATATCTGTTTGCAATAACTCCTGCGCCTTTGCTCGAATAAATCCTATTTTTCTTCCGGAATCAGAAAGTAAGTTCGCCTCATCTAAAAATAAAACATATGGAACTGACCTACGTGTTTCATCATATTTGTAATCATACAGAGCAAATTTTTCATTCGGGTACTTTTTTGTCAACATATTTCGAGTTTCTATTGCTGCTCTTGCAGTCCAATTCACTCTCGGGGTAAACACTTCTATTGAAGTTTTCCAAATGGTTCCTATAAAAACACATAGCAAGAACAGATACCCGGCATACCGATTATGTTTTACTAATTTGTATACTCCCCATCCGGTAATAAGAATCACAAATGGATGCATGAAAGTTATGAAACTAGCGAAAATAGGTACTCTGGTGTACCGAACTAAAATGACCATGCAGAAAAATGAAATAAATACCAGTAACCAATAAGAAGATAGCTTTCGTTTCAATATATAATATCCAAAAAAGAACAAAACTATTATTGCAATTCCCATTGCAATATACGGAAAACCACCAAGGATATGCGCCCACTCACGAGGCCAAAAATCACTCAGATATGTTAACCACCGACGACCAAGTACATCAAGAGAAATATTAAATTGATCATAGCGGTAATAATAAAACATATTTTTGACGTTAATAAAATCATTTGTTGCATCCCAAAGAAACAATGGGGTCATTGGAATGATGGCTCCTATACAAGAAACAAAAAAAGATTTGAGTCCGGCTTTTCCGCTAAAAATTAAAGCGAAAAATACAATAAGGCCCAATGACATTCCTTGTAGATGAATAGATGCTGCAAATGCAGCACAAAAACCCATTAAAAAAGCTAGATGAAGTTTTTTCTCCTTTAAATATAAAACAGCAAATACAATGGCGAGAAAAGAAAAAAATGGAATAGGCGTTTGATTGGTCAAGTTTACAGATTGGGCAATTTGTGCTGTTGATATAGCTGTGAAAACTGCTAACAGGAGTCCAAACCAATCATCTTCGAGATATTTCCCAAAAAAACCCATACCAATAATAAGAAGCACGCTTAAGAACGTTAAAAAAATCCATGGTGTTAACAAAGAATGAGGATAGAGTGCTGTTGGTATCATAAGAAGCCAATACCAAGTACCCGCTGTCTGAAAAGGGCCAGCGGATGAAAAGGGTCCAACTAGTGGCACTTTTCCTTCTCTGATTGCCTCACGAGCTACAATTGCATCGTGCGCTTGATCATACGCAAGTCCATATCGACCAGAATAATTCCAAAAACGAAGAAGAAAACCAAGAGCAGTTATGCAAAAAAGGATAATAAGAAAGGTTTTTTTATTCATTGTCGGTTCGTTTATATAATTTTTTCTGATAAGACCGCTTTTGAAGAATAGGTCCAATATACATCAATGCCCAAAAAAACCCTCGTATCATGATCAAATCATTATGTAAAATTGCTTGCATGAGACGAATTGGAGTCCAAAATACATGTGATAAAAGAATTTTTATATCCGTGACATTCTTCCAGATAAAGATAAATTGGTTTCTATAAACGATGCGTCTCACATCTATTTGATTAAATTCTTTTTTAATTTTACCTTCTTCGTGATAATGGTTCACGATGCTTTTTGATTCAAATATTGTTTTCCATTCTGCTTTCCTTGCACGATAGGATAAATCAATATCTTCCCAATAGAATGGATTATAGATTGTGTCCATACCTCCAAGAGTATTCCACATGCTTCTTCTGAAAGCTCCGCTCCCTCCCGAAACCCACGCAGTATCTTTTTTATCTACCTCTCCTCGCTCATGAACATAAAAACCTTTTTTCCATGAAGCGATACCACGCCCTCGAAGAACCGCTTGACCATTTTCCCAACTTTTTTCTAGACATCCGACAGCAAACACATTAGGGTCGTCGAAATGAGACAAGAGAGGTTGTAAAAATCCTTTTTCAGGTTCCACATCAGTATTTAACAAAATAACAATATCACCAGTTGCTCGCGCAACTCCTGCATTGACGTTTCCAGCAAATCCCTGTCTATTTTTGCTTGACACCACAATAACACGAGGAAAATTCTTTTTAAGATAGTCAACTGATTCATCTGTTGAACAATCATCTGATACGATCATTTCACAGCCATCGGTTGCATCTATCGCATTCTGAAGGTGTTTTTGTAATAGATACACTCCGTTCCAATTTGGAATAACAATAGATATGGACCATTTTTTCATAACGATGAATAGATTATATCAATTTTATGTTTCCCTTTTGGCACAATAACGCCAAAAAATAAATAGTTTATTTTATATACTTCGGTCTTTTTTCCATCTATTGTAATTTTCCAACCCGAATCATATGTATTTCCAATTACTAATAATCGATTATTTATCGCTGTAACATCTAACACTATCTTATTTGATGCATAGGATGTCATTGACACGCCTTCAGAGGAACTTAGTGGGACACTGACTATGGGAAGTTCTGTTTCAACAATTGCTGTTCTACCTGAAATATAATCTTTACCATATAATCCGTTAATTATTTCCTGT
Organism: uncultured Gammaproteobacteria bacterium; assembly: GCA_964423435.1. Taxonomy (GTDB): domain Bacteria; phylum Patescibacteriota; class Microgenomatia; order UBA10105; family UBA927; genus CAIJMI01. The sequence goes on from CAYRFA010000005.1 coordinate 18,753, forward strand.
TTTGTTTTTTTGACGAGTATTGTATCAGCTAAATAAACGCGTGGTGAAAAATCTATATTTTTATAGACGATTGTTTCCCCTTCCTGAAGCATCAACCTCAAATTTGGATTATCTATTTGCTTCATAGCAATCACATACTTAACCCCTAATAAATTCAATAACGGAGATGAATAATTTTTTGGAGTCATAATACGCTCAAAACCAAATGGAGGAATAATATTGGGCTCTCCTCGTTCCATGGCTGCAATAAACTCCTCGTACCGTGAACTATGGATAGGATCATATCCACTGATAGATTCAATTCCATAATACGTCAACACATTTGGTGGCAATGCACGGTCATCCAAAACCATAACTCGGAATGGTTGCGATTGTTGTTTTAAAAATGAGATTACAGCAGTTTCCGGAAAAAAATACGACTGGCTGGTAAACGGAGTAAACTTCCACCCAAAACGGAATAGATCAAAAACACTTATTGCAAAAAATGCGCAGAGTATCACTGTTTTCATCCATTTAGTTTTTTGTACAAATAAAGACAGTACTATCCCGAAAACTATTGTTGCAAACAATATGATCGGTAGTATTAAATTTCTTCGAGCCACAGGATTATCGGAAAAAAACCACGCAGTAACAAACAAAAGTCCTATCGCTAATAAAATACTTAGCTTGTATTTCTTAGATAGTGAAAATACCTTTGATGCTCCATAGGCTGCAAGAATTGATAAACAAAGTCCAACAACTGCAAGAAGACGCGTAGGCTGAAACACATCGATAATCGGGATATGAAGGACAAACGGAAGTTTACTAATTGGCGATTCAACGGCAAAAATCAAAGAAACAACAATCGGAACAATCCAAATAAGAGTTTTCTTTCCAATTCCAAGAAAAGCCAATGTTAATGCGATGACTCCTATATATCCTGTCATTTCTCCATAATTCCATACACCCCAGTAATTGAGTGTTGCAGGATTGCCAAAATAATCAGGAGCGATAAA
>CAYRFA010000006.1:0-18827 GCA_964423435.1 uncultured Gammaproteobacteria bacterium
GCTTCAGGAAGTTCTTCTTTGGTTACAAGAGCAGGAAGGGTGGCGGATTCGCTGGGTAAATAAAATTGAGAGATCAGTGAGTAGACAAAAAGAATGGTATAGAGTAAAAAATATCGATCTCCAGTAAAAAGAAAAAGAAGGATGGTGAGTGATTGAAGAAGTGTCGTTATGACAAGAAGTTTTTTTCGATTCACAATATCTGCAACCGTCGAAGCAAAAGGCCCAACAAGAAGAATGGGGATACTGTAAGCTATCCAAAGAAAAGAGGCAGCGAGGGTTGAATTTGTTTTGTTAAAAAGTTGAAGTAGTAATACAAAATTAACAATATTTAACCCAGTTATTGTTAATAGTTGAGACAGCCATAGTTTGATAAATTGTTTATTTCCAAGAACATGAGGAACAACTGGAATTGATAGTTTCTTCACGATTTTTTTATTATATCATGTGGTACACTGATGATAATGAGTGATTTGAAATTATATTGGCGCGTGTATTTTATTTTTGCAATACTCCTTATTCCCATTATCTTTTATTGGGGGTGGATGTTGATGGGGAGGTTACGACATCCTTCCACAACTTTACGTGTTTCAACGAAGCCGGAAAAATTTTTTTCTCAAATAAAACCAATTTGGCCCAAGAAAATTCCTATTCTCATGTATCACTACATTGAATATGTCACTGATAAAAGGGATACGATCAGACAGTCACTGAATATCACGCCGTATATATTAGAGCATCAGATACAAACATTATTAAATGCCGGATATACCTTTATTACTGCACGTGAATTAGGTGAAATATTTGATGGAAAATTGGATATACCAAAAAAACCAATCCTTCTGACATTTGACGACGGGTATCGGGATTTTTATACAGATGCGTATCCGATCATCAAAAAATATCGTGTGAAGGCAACTGCCTATATTATTTCCGGATTTATCGGGTATAGGAATTATATGGCTGAAACGCAGATTAAGACAATAGCACAAGAAGGGCTAGTCGAAATTGGTGCCCATACGGTTCATCATCTCAGCTTTAGCCATGCTCCTATTCATGAAATACAAAAGGAGTTGAGAGAAAGTAAAACAACGTTAGAAACGCTTATTGGCAAGTCCGTTGTTTCATTTGCATACCCTAACGGATCATACGATGAATATGCGATGAATGAAGTCGAACAATCTGGATTTACCATAGCAATGGGAACACGTCCTGGTATTACTATCAATCCGCAAGATCGTTTTACCCTTTCACGCATCCGTCCTGGGTCAAACATCGGAGCCGATCTTCTTATACGTATTTCAAAATAAAGCGTTAATTTGCGATATCTTTCTTTATCTGCTCAAACTCTTTTTTTGTGATGTCACCGTTTGCATACCGTTTTTTGAGAATTTCCAGCGGTCTCTCTTCTTTTTCTTGTTCCCCCTGCCCGTTTTTTGAGCGAAAAAGGGAAAACACAAAGGAAATAAAAAGAATGATGAAAAATATATTGATGAGTGTCGGGAAGAATCCGGATCCGAACCAAAACATATGAGGATAGAACCAAAACATAGGAATTTTTCCTTTCTCACACTATAATACACCTATGGTCAAGACGTTTGAAGAGGCGAATCGGTATGTGATGTCGTTTATCCCAAAAGCAGATGAGGTAAAGTTTGCTGGACAATTCGGATTGGATAGGCAAAAGTATTTATTGCATCTTTTAGATGATCCTCAAGATAAATTTCCCTGCGTTCATATAACGGGAACGTCTGGAAAAAGTTCGACATCATATCTCATTTCCTCAATTTTAAAAGAAGCAGGGTATGTCGTTGGTCTTCATATTTCTCCGCATCTGGTATCTCCAACTGAACGGATACAGATTAATAACAAACCAATTTCAAATGATGAATTTATTGAATTAGTTAATGTTGTCATACCACATATAGAAAGAATGAAAACGAGTAAATTCGGAAAGCCGACGTATTTTGAAATTCTTGTGACTATGACATTTCTCGCGTTTATCCGTCACAAGATTGATATTGCAGTTGTTGAGGTTGGGCTTGGTGGAAGGTTTGATGGTACTAATGTTGTGAAAAGGACACTGGTTGCGGTTGTAACGAATGTCGGGCTTGACCATACACAAATTTTAGGTGATACAGTTGAAAAAATTATCGATGACAAAAAAGAAATTATTAAATCGGGATGTGTTGTCGTGTCTGGTGCAACACAACCGTCAGTGAAAGACATTATTACAAAAAAATGTAGAGATGTGAACGTGCAAGTGCGATTTCTTGATATGACAAAACAATCGCATATCAAACTCGGATTACTCGGTGAATTTCAAAAACAAAATGCAACACTGGCGAAAATGACTGCGGATGAACTTATTAAAAAAGGATATCGTATTACAGAAAAAAATATTTCTGATGCGTTTGAGTGCGCGCAGATTGCCGGTCGAATGGAGGTCGTACGGAAAAATCCGCTTATTGTTTTGGACGGAGCGCATAATGAAGACAAAATGCGTGCTCTGGCCTCAACATTTCCAAAGTGTTTTTCGTACAAAAAACTTGTTGTTATCTTAGCTTTGAAAAAAGACAAAGACGCAGAAAAGATTGTGCCGCTGATTGCACATATTGCTGATACGATTATTTTTACGAAGTTTACAAAAGAGACAGATATGGGAAGTCAATTATGTACAGATCCCGAAGAGCTTGCACGTCTTATCACAAAAAAAGATGTAGGTGTTGATCATGATCCGATTCATGCGTTTCAAGGAGCAGTTGCGAGTCAGGAAGAAGAGACTGCCATTCTGGTTACCGGATCGTTATACTTAGTAGGGGAGATGAAAAAGGCACTGATTGAAAAAACGATAATTCTATGAAAACACTTTTGTATTGGATATTTGTGGCTTTGTTGTATGTCTATACTAAGCTTTTCCTTATTCTTGTGGTTTCGAAACCAAAAGAGAAGAGAAGCAAGCAATGCATCTTTATTGCTAATCACCCTAATTTATTTGATCCCATGTACGTCCTTCCGATTATTAGGAAGCGGGTTACGGTTCTTATTACCGAGCATGCATTTAACGTGCCTATTTTTGGAGCGCTCCTTCGTTATACCAATCAAATACGAGTGTCTTCTGATAAACATGCTGTGTATGAAGAAGCGCTGAAGCAGTTGCGTAGCGGTGCGTCAATTCTTTTGTTTCCCGAAGGACAGAATAGTAAAGGAAACAAGTTAGCACCGTTTCATACAGGAGCAGTACGACTTTCGATGGAAAGTAATGTTCCGATTGTTCCGATAGGTATCTATCTTGATCCAGCTTGGATATGGAGGAAAAATGTGGTGATACGAAACATAAAAGTAGTATTTGCATGGTACCGATATGGATGGTATGGAGTGACGTTTGGGAAAGAAATATGTATTCCAGGATCAGTTGAGGACCGAGTGTCAGTACAGAAACAAACATTTGCACTTCGGAAGACTATTGTTCGGTTATCTTACAAGGCTAGAAAGGCATGTGAACATGCAATACAATTAGGAAAGAGAAAAAACACTGTTCGTTTTCATAACGGGATTCGTTTTGCATACCGCGTGGTGTGCTTTTTGTTTTTCACTCGTATTCATTAAAGGATTTTTAACACATTCCACCAGTTTTTGACATATTCCGCTCTTCGATTTTGGTACGTTAAGTAATACGCATGCTCCCAGACATCAAGGGCAAGTATTGGCGTGTGGCCAAGTGTATATGGTGAATTTTGATTTGGAAGGCTATAGATTTTTAAATCTTTTTTTTCGTCTTCTACAAGCCATGCCCATCCGCTGCCAAAGTGTTTTATTGCAAGCGTACTTACCTGATCTTTGAACGCGTCAAGGGATCCAAATGTTTTTGTGATGCGTTCAATGAGCGGATGATTTAATTCTTTCTCTGGTCCCATAATCGAAAAATATAATACGTGGTTAGCTACTCCACCAGCGTTATTTTTTAAATAGACACGGTCTGGTTCAGATATGGGAAGCGATTCTATATCAGTGAGAATTTTTTCTAGCGTTAGTTTTTGTAACTCCGGATATTTATTAAGTATTGTATTGGTATTATCAATATATGCTTGAACATGTTTGGTAATGTGAATCTCCATTGTTTTTGCATCAATAGTTGGTTCAAGGTCAGAAAATGAATACGATAATGGTTGTTGAGTGATCATAGGTGTTACTCCTTTTTTTCTTTGTAATAGACGTAGTATACACTATACTATAGAGCATGTTTGATTGTCTTATCCCTTTTTATAATGAGGACGCCACACGCCTTCAATTAATTATTTCAACGCTTTCACCAATTCGTTCAGTTGGTCAAATTATTTGTATCGATGACGGGTCGACAAATGATACAGAAAAACAGATTCGGCATATATTTCGCAATAATAAAAAAGTGTTGATAACTCGGTATGCGCATAATGCGGGCAAGTCAGAGGCAATAAGGAAAGGGCTTACTCATGTTGCATCGGATGCGATATTGACTCTTGATGCAGATATGTTTAATATTCAGCCCTCTGAGATAGTCAGCGCGTATGAGGAGTTTCAAAAGTATTCCTATGATCTACTCATTCTTCAACTCATCGAAGAACCAAAACAAGCACGTCATTTTCGCGGTGATATTTTACTGTCTGGTCAGCGGTTCATAAAAACAGCAATTCTTGTTGACGTCTTTCACCGCATGCATCCGCACGGATTTGCTCTTGAGATGGCGATGAATTTATATACCATGCGTCACTCCTGTAGATATGGATTGATGCCATTTTCTGCACACAATATTCAACCTTTTGATAAACTTGGCGTTGTGAGGGGAATACAGAAAGAGATGAGGCAACTGTGGGATATTTTTTCTTCCGTCGGACTCCTTGGATTTTTAAACGTTTATCTGACCTTTGGAAAAGAAAAGAAATATTATACTATTGGCAAGTAGATTTCAAAATATTGTTTCGTGAGATCTTTACTATTTACCTTTCGGTAGATTTCAAAATCAGAAGCAGTGGTGCGAATAGTGAAATTGTGTAGTTTTGCATATTTTTCCAGCTCTTTCCAAAATAAAGAAAGCAGATTTGCTGATCCGTGGTGGGTGTAGGTAAGAACTGTGCCTGGATAATAAGTTTCCTTTTTTACTTTTGTTTCGAATTCTTTTTTTATTTTTGTTTGTGATGTTGCAAGTGCTCCTATCTTCATATGACTTCTTGTTGGGTTGTACTCTTGCCCGGTAAATATCGTTAGCGTTGTGATATGGGATGTAAACATGGTTGTAAGTTCTTCACAGTAGCCTTTTATTTTTGCGTATGGTCCAACCTTTTCAATATAGTAGTAATCAAACGGTTTCATGGTTATTTTTGTTGGGTGTATCATAGTGTCGTTTGTTTTTAGGTTATCGAGGTATGTTTCAAGATTATGCAGGTTAAATGAAAGCCATTTGATTTGTTTTTTGAGAGTTTCTTTTTTATCTGTAAATAGTGTTTCTAAGTTGCCGCTATAACTCAAATGTTTTTGTATTTCGGCAAGTGATATACCAAGCGTTGTGAAAAGAAGTATCATTTGATACTCCAAAATTTGTTTATTTTCATAGGAGCGGTAGCCGTTGGGAGCGATATTTGTGGGCTTGAGGATCCCTTTTTGATCGTAAAAGAGGATGGTACGTTTGGTTGTTCCTGCGAGTTTTGCAAGTTCACCAGCTGTGAGAGTTAACTTCATATGATGCCCATTGACTATGACGTTACGTTATGCTTTATGATACTTCTTTATGAACACGTTGTCAAATCCAGCTATCACGCTTATTGGCGCATCGGAGAATAACTTGAAGCATATTGATGTGGTTATTCCGCGTGGGAAGATCGTGTGTTTTGTGGGAGTGTCGGGATCAGGAAAGTCCACCATTGCCTTTGATATCATTGCCCGTGAAGGACAACGCCAGTATTTTGAATCGTTACCCTCATTTGCTCGGAGATATTTATCTAAAAGTAACCGTCCAAATGTTGATGAAATGCATGGGATATCAGCAAGTGTTGTGATAAGCCAAAACCGCGTGCATGGCAATCCCAGGTCAACCGTTGGGACATTGACTGAAGCCTACACCTATTTGCGATTATTATATTCTCGAGTTGGACTTCCATCAATGGATTCTTCCTACTATTCGTTTAATCATCCGTATGGATTTTGTAAAACCTGCAAAGGATTAGGAAGATCAGTTGAGGTGAATGTCGATCGTATGATTGATAGGTCAAGGAGTTTAAATGAAGGAGCGCTTATTCCTCGCGAATGGTATGTCGGAGGAAGGCAATGGAGCATCATTAGGGCAACCCATTATTTTGATATGGATAAAAAGGTTCAAGATTATACAGATCGCGAACTTGAGATTTTGTTGTACGCAAAGCCTGAGATGGTTGAAGCATCTTCAGGAGATCTCGTTGATCGGTTTACGTTTCAAGGAGTAGCACATCGGATTATGCATAGAAACACAAAGGTGCACAGAGGGCCTTCTGAAAGCGATTTAAGATACTTTGATTTTGTTGCTTGTCCTACGTGTCACGGAGGACGGCTGAATGAAAAATCATTGTCTGTAAAGCTTCATGGAAAAAATATTGGTGAGGTTGGGGATATGGCTTTAACGACATGTCTAGATTTAATAAAGAGAATTGAACATAAAAATGCGGAGGTGATTAAACCACGGCTTCTTGATCAGTTGGAAAGTTTGATCAGTGTTGGTTTGGGTTACGTGACACTCAATCGTTCAACAGATACATTATCCGGTGGCGAAGCACAGCGCGTAAAGATGGCCAGACAGCTTGGATGTGATCTTGTTGAAACAATTTATGTGTTGGATGAACCAACAGCAGGACTGCATCCGAGGGATGTTGGAAATGTGATTACGAATTTACGACGGCTTCGAGATAGTGGCAACACGGTTCTGGTTGTTGAACACGATGAGTCTGTCATCCGCAGTTCGGACTATATTATCGAAGTTGGTCCAGGGGGAGGAAAATTAGGCGGAGAAATTGTGGCCATGGGGACAGTTAAAGAAATATTGGCAAACAAAAATTCTTTGACAGGCAAATATTTGAACAGCACACTTCGAATTGCAGATAAAAAAGCATATCGGGAAGCAAAAGGGAATGTAGAAATAAAACATGCAAAGAGAAATAATTTAAAAGATCTCACTGTACAGATTCCTCAAGGCGTTTTAGTTGCTTTAACTGGCGTATCTGGATCAGGGAAAAGTTCGTTTGTTGAGGAAATAAAAAGTCAGCATGATGATGTTGTGGTGATTGACCAATCCAGTATTGGGAAAAGTATACGCGGATGTATTGCAACGTATGTTGGCGCGTTTGATCGGATCCGTGATCATTTTGCGAACGAGAATCGTATACATCCGAGCCTGTTTAGTTTTAATAGTCATGGAGGATGTAGCGCGTGCAAAGGAGTTGGATTTATGGAAATGGATATGAATTTTTTAGGGGATGTGAAGATTCCCTGCGAAGTGTGTCATGGAACACGGTACAAAGAAAAAGTATTGCGATACCTCTATCACGGAAAGACGATTGTGGAGGTATTGCAGATGACGGCAACTGAGATTTATGATTTTTTTGATGATGAGGAAATACAAAAGCAGATGCAGCTTTTGATGGATGTTGGTCTTTCGTATATTGAGATGGGGCAGACGCTTGATACACTTTCTGGTGGTGAATGTCAGCGACTGAAACTTGCGAGCCGTTTGCAGCAAAAAGGCGAGTTCTATATTTTGGACGAGCCAACATCAGGACTTCACTTTGCCGATGTTGAAAAATTATTGATACTTCTCAACCAACTTGTTGACGCAGGTAACACGGTATTTGTGGTTGAACACAATGTCGATGTAATTAGAAATTCCGATTGGGTGATTGATTTAGGCCCAGAAGGAGGTGATCTTGGTGGCCATCTCATCGCTCAAGGCACGCCGAAAGAAATAGCCAAAGTTAAGGCATCGTATACAGGGAAATATTTGATACAATAGGTTCATTGTGAAAATCTTTTTTCTTGGTACCAATGGATGGTTTGATACGGAAACTGGGGTGACGCCGTGTATACTCATCGATAGCAAAGAGGCATATATTGTTCTAGATGCGGGTGGCGGGATATATAAATTAAATCAGCATATTACGGATACGAAAAAACCCATCTATCTTTTCATCAGCCATTTGCATATAGATCACATTTGGGGACTACATATTCTCCAAAAATTCCGATTTCCTCAGGGAATGACTACTGTTGTTCCGGAAAGTTTGGGAAATTCCTTGAAAACCTTCATGAATACACCGTTTACGGTTTCTATTGATAAGCTTAATACAAAAACAATGATGATGGAATTATCTGAGGGAAATCATACACATCCCTGTTTGGTTTCTTGCTTTCATTTGTTTCATTCATCACTGGATTTCGGGTACAGGTTTAATTTGGAGGGAAAAATAATTTCTTATTCAGGTGATTGCGGAGTAAATGAAAAAAGTATGGAGTTGGCGAAAAACGCGGATATTCTTATTCACGAATCCTCACTTGAACCTGGTCATATTTCGCATAGCGGATGGGGACATTCAAATCCCGAGCATGCAGCGCAACTTGCCAAAGACGCTGGCGTTGGAAGATTGCTATTGACGCATTTTGATGCACGTATTTATACGACGCTTGAAATGCGCAAAGACGCAGAAAAAGTAGCTCAGGAAATTTTTCCAAATACGAAAACAATGGTGGATGATGATTTCGTTGAAATATAGAATTTATTTCTCTGTTGTTAAAAATTCAATGAGAGGTTTGGAGAAGAGGGTGAGGGACAGGGCGATGCTCAGAACGTGTTCAAACATGGGAACGACAATGTTATGAGCACCAGCAAGCGTTGCGGTATCAGCAGGAACGAGTTCATCGCCAAACAAAGCATGCACAGTCATAATTTTTTCTTTGTCATTGTTGGTTAACTCATGTTCACGGCCTTCAAAAAGTTGTACGGATTGGGCAAAGGATTGACTTTCTTTTGTTCGTGATAAAAAAGAACGGAAACCCCGTTGATCTCCCATTCGTAACCTGCCGCAGACGGCGATTATTTTGTGAATATTATCTTTTCGTTCAATAAACGCATTGAGTACCGCACTCGCTCCGGCACTTGCGCCAACGAGTGAGATTTTGTCTCCGTTTTTTATGTATTGATCAATGAGTGTGATAAGCGCGTTGAGTTTCGGGTTAAAATCCTTTTTGTCATACCACCAGAGCGGATACACAATGGGAGTTAGACCATAAGACGTCCAATGATGAGTCAATAGAGACAATCGTCGTACTGCGTCTCCGAGTCCGGGAATGACTATAACAACATGATTATTTGTCATGAACAAAATTATACCATCTTAACGGACTATTTTTGTGTTACAATTTGCTCATTATTATGATTCCTTTTTATAATACAAGCGGGGGAGCAAATCGGACGGTTGAGGAAGCATTGGTGTATAAAACAAAGAAATATCAGTTGTTTGATACTTCTCTCATTTCCGATATTTTCAAGCGTGTATTGAATAAAAAAGTTATTGGTTTTGAAAAGCCGCTCAATATCGGACTGCCACACGTTTCGTATGTTGTACATCTTGAACAGAGTGAAGATTTGTTTTTCCGTGCAAATTTAGGACCAAAGGAACCGGAAGTGCAACTTGTTAAAGAACAACTTGTGTCAAACGTTGCTCGTGCGCACGGACTTCCAGCAAATCATATTATCCACGTTGATATTTCAAGGAATATATATCCATTTGATTTTCAAATTCAGGAAATGGTGCAAGGGCTTGATGCAGAAATTGAGTTTCATGGAACGAAAGAAAACTACGATACCTTTTCTTTTTCAATAGGGCAGTTGGTGGCTCGGTTAAGCGAAATTACTGTGAGTGGGTTTGGGCAGTTTTCACCAGAAAAGGTGCTTGAAGGCAAATTCATTGGCGAAAGTACATCATTGTTTGAGTACATTCAAATACAACTAGAAGAAGAAATTCAGGAAATTGAGCATGCTGGATATATCACAACTTATACGGCTGAAAAATTACGGGGGGTATTTCGTTCTTCTCAATCATTATGTGGTTGCAAGAAGTCTTCACTTGTACATTATGATTTAGCAGACCACAATCTCCGGTATGATCCTAAAACATTTGAAGTGTCAGCTGTATTTGATTGGGAAGCAGCTGTTGCTGGCGACACGGTTTTGGATTTAGCGTCCTGTCCAACATGGAAAACATTGTATCCGCGGGAGGAAAAATTATTAGAAGGTTATTTATCATTGAAACCAAGGCCGGATCATCTTGTAGAAAAAATGAAATTGTTTAAATTAAGAACAATCTTGTGGAAGGTCTGTCAAAATATAAAATTTTCAATTTTTATTCCTGAACGGCAGAAACGGTTTGAAGATGCACTTGCGTTATTTGGATTGGAGATGAAGGTATGAACTATCGAGGTGAGATTGCGCTTATCACAGCGGGCATATTGTACGGTTTTTTTGGCGTTTTTACAAAACTCATTGGTTTTTCAATCCCTATGTTTTATCAGGCGTGGGTACGATGTATCGGTGCATTAGTATTCCTGGTACCGTTTGTTTTTCTCATAAAAGGACAATGGAAGAATATACAAAGAAAAGATTATGTATGGTTTTTTCTTCGGAGTTTTTGCGGGTTTATTAGTTTTCTCACTATTTATATTGCGTTTATTAAATTAGACATCGGGACTGCGTATTTTTTGACGTACGCGTCATCCATGATCGTGGGATATATCTTAGGCATTGTGCTTTTTCAAGAGAAACTAACAAAAAGTGGGATTTTTGCATTTATTCTTTCCTTTATTGCTTTATCTCTCATATATTCTGTTCACATTCAGGGAGACACACTCCTGTATGTAATTCTTGCAATTATCTCAGGTGCATTCAGTCCTGGATGGAATGTGTTTTCGAAAAAAATTTCTTCTTCCTATTCTATTTTACAGCTCAATGTTGTTGATACCGCGTATGCGTTCGTCTTTCCGTTTGTTACTTCCTTAGTATTACGTGAATCATGGATTGCACCATCATGGACTCCAGCGTGGATCTATTCATGCTTGTTAGGGTGTCTTTTTATGAGCACGGGATTTCTTATTGTATACGGATTTAAAAAAGTTTCTGCGCAGACAGGGATGATACTCATGCTTATTGAAATTGTTGCGGGCATTATTTTTGGATATCTTTTCTTTAGAGAAATGCCTTCTTTTGGAAGTTTTGTTGGGGGAGGTCTTATCATTTTGGCAATGTTGATACGGACGTTTGCGAAGGATCACCATGAAGTATAAAGCTGTTATTTTTGATATTGATGGAACGGCTGTTGCTAATGCACAGTATGCCAAACCATCGAAGCGACTTGTTGATGTTGTACAAAAGGCAAAACGAACAGCTCACATTTGTGCAGCAACAGGCAGAATTTGGTCAACAGCACGATGGGTGATAGAGCCCTTACAACTTATTGCTCCATCTGTCATTTCTGCAGGAGCAGAAATCATTGATCCTGTTTCTCAGAAAATACTTTGGAAAAAATATATGAGCAAACAGCAGGTTATGGATATAGTTCGGATTGTTAAAAAGTATCCATATGAAATTTTTTGTGCAAGTCAGCTTGATGGCTTTCCAAATATAACAGAGTGGAGGGGGAAAGAAGAAAGCGTTGTGTATATATCGAATATACCAAATGAAAAAACCATAGAAATAAGACGAAAACTTTCTATAATTACAGATATTGTCGTTCATCAGGGGCCAGGATATGTTGATGGAACGATTAATTTTAATATTACTCAAAAAGATGCCACAAAGCTTCATGCACTCCATGAGCTTATTCGTATGTTGGATCTTCAAAAAAAAGAAATCATTGGCGTTGGGGATGGGGATAATGATCTGCCATTATTTGATTCCGTTGGACTGAAAATAGCTGTTGGCAATGCAACAGAGAAATTGAAAAAAGCAGCAGATGTAGTTGTTGCTGATGCAGATAAAGATGGCCTCGCCGAAGTCATTATAAAATATATCCTTTAATCTACCTTAAATTCCTTTAACCTCCTCTAAAATCCTTTATCGTGATACAATCTCTTCATGAATTTAAAAATAGCAATTGTTGGACTGCCGAATGCGGGGAAGTCGACCTTGTTTAATGCGCTTCTTAAGAAGCAGGTTGCGGATGCAGCTCCGTATCCGTTTTGTACGATTGAACCCAATATTGGTGTAGTACCGGTGCCGGATTCGCGTCTGACAAAGATTGCAGAGATTACCAAAATTGAAGAAAAGATGGAAAAGCTACCACCCATTATTCCGGCAGTTGTTGAATTTGTGGATGTTGCGGGACTTGTCAAAGGAGCGTCTCAAGGAGAAGGACTTGGTAATAAATTTTTGTCGCATATCAGGGAAACTGACATTATTTGTCATGTGGTGAGGTATTTTGAAGATCCGTCAGTTGTCAATGTTGCTGGAGATATAAATCCTTCACGTGATAGAGACATTATTGAAACAGAACTCATCCTAGCTGATCTTCAGACACTAGAAAAACAGATGGAGCCCAGAGGGAAAGTTGAACACGAAGCGGAAAAGAAATGGTCCTTGATTGTGCGATTAAAAGAATCATTAAATAATGGTAAAAATGCCCGGGATGTAGTGACGGATGAAGAAGAGAAAGGGTTGATACAGGATTTGCATTTATTGTCCATGAAACCAGCCATGTTCGTATTAAATGTGTCGGAATCCGATGGGATTCTGAAACAAGTTCAGGATGACAAATCAATAGTAATCTGTGCCAAGACAGAGAGTGAGTTGTCGAGTTTGACGCCGGAGGAACAAAAAGACTATTTAGCGAGTTTAGGATTATCGGCATCGGGACTAGATCGGCTTATTCAAAAAGCGTATGAGATGCTAGGGCTTATTTCTTTTTTGACAACAGGTGTGAAAGAAGCACGTGCATGGACGATTGTCCGTGGTACGAAAGCGCCGCAAGCAGCAGGAGTTATTCATACGGATTTTGAAAAGAAATTTATCAAAGCAGATTGCGTGACATTTGAGGATTTTGTGAGTGCACAAGGATGGAAAAACGCAAAAGAACAAGGGAAAGTACGGCAGGAAGGTAGAGAATACATCATGCAGGGTGGGGATGTGGTTGAATTTAAGATTGGAATGTAAACTTATTTTTATGCCATCTATTTGTAACTTTTTTTGCTTCTTTAAACGAATTTTTTATAATATTTTGGTTGGAATTATTCTTTGCTGCGTACTGTTTATTGTGGTTGAAGGAAGTGTTGGATGGTTTTACGCGGTTCGTTCATTTATTAGGAATAGTACTAATTTTTTTCAAGTGAAACACTTGGATTATGATTCTCTTGTTGGTTGGATCAATAAACCCAATATTCATCTTACCAACGTGTTTGGTCAAGGGAAAGACATTACAATAAACGAGGATAGACATCGAATAACTGAACAGACAGATATATATTCTTCCATACAAGTTGTTTGTTCAGGAGATTCGTTTACATTCGGAAGCGGAGTAGGCGATTTTGACACATGGTGCTCACTTTTGCATGCCAATGGATGGAATACGTTTAATTTTGGCCAGGATGGCTATGGGATGGACCAGATGTATCTTCGGTATCAACGAGATGCAGAACATATACCACATTCAATCCATATTATGGCGATCATCGATGATGATGTAGAGAGAATGCTGACACCATTTTTTATTGGATTGTACGGAAAACCTTTTTTTCAAATAGAGAATGGAATTCTAACGAATATAAATTATCCCGTACGACAAAATCTCGGTTTGCCGACGTGGCTCTTTCATATGCGAGTTGCTTTATCAGAACTTCATCTATCTACTGCTATAGATCGTTCCATGTCACGATTCAAATCCATTACGATTCATTTTCAATCAAAACAAAAAAAGATGAAAGAACAATTGACGGAACAAATACTTACACAAATATATAAGACGTCAAAAAAAAGAAATGCGTCATTTTTTTTGGTGTTATTACCTATATATGCTGGCTCATCCTATCAAACGGAGTATGTTTCTCATTATAGAGAAAAAAGTAAAATTTTGAATGAAACTGCTTCAAAAAACGGTTTTAATGTTATTGATGTGGGTGAAGAGATGTTTCGTATGGACTCTGAGATATATGCTTCGTTTTTTCTTCAACCAAGCGATCTCCATAATTCTAAATTAGGAAATATTTTTATTGCGCGGATAGTATCAGAGACAATAAAAAAACAGATGTTGGAAAATACTCCATAATATGGTATTATTCCACGTATGATACGAACGTACGAACTGATGTTGGTGGTAAGGCCGGATTTTCCCGTGGAAGACACTAAAAAACGTGATGATCTGATTGGCAAGATAATGAAAGACGCTAAGATTAAAGATATCACGGTCTTAGGCAAAAAACACCTCGCATATCCAATAAGAAAACAAACAGAAGGTATTTTTATTCTCATTCATTTATCAGGCGATTCTATTAAAACTGGGCTTATTGAAAAAGAAGCGAAATTAGGCACAGATGTTATTCGATTTTTACTTTTGGAAAGGGAGGCATGATATGTCTTCAAGAAGCTTAAACAAGGTACAACTCATTGGAAATTTGACTCGTGATCCTGAACTTCGGTATACGCCTACAGGAGCTGCAGTATGCACGATTGGCCTTGCAACGAATAGAAGTTGGACAACAGAAGCAGGAGAGAAAAAGGAAGAAACAGAATTTCATCGAGTGGTTGCATGGAACAAATTAGCTGAATTGTGCAGTCAACTTTTGGTTAAGGGAAGAAAAATTTATGTCGAAGGAAGGCTTCGGACCAATCAATGGCAAGGCCAAGATGGATCTCAACGGACGACTACAGAAGTAGTTATTGAAGACATGATCATTCTCGATTCTAAACGGCCCGTAGGAGAAGCAGCGCCAGTGTCTGAGCCTGCATCTGTTGAACCAGTTGCTGAAACAAAAAAAGAAGACGTGGTGATAGATACTCCTATAGAACCAAGTCCAGCAAAAGTTGACGAACAAATAAATCCTGATGACATTCCATTTTAAAGGAGAACAATATGGGTTTTCAAAGAAAAGTATTTAAATTTAAGCCCGTTGCAAAGAATTGTCCTTACTGTGCTGCAAAAACGATCCCCGATTACAAAGATGGATCATCTTTAGATAAATATACCAGTGAACGCGGAAAAATTTTATCCAAAGCGCGCACTGGATTATGTAGTACGCATCAACGCATGGTGACGACAGAAATAAAACATGCTCGATATATAGGACTTATGCCGTTTGTTGTGAGAGCGTAAATAGCTATGACCCTGCCATTTACAAAAATTCGAAACATTCTTCTTGTTGTAGGCGTTGTTATTCTCATTGGAGGCATTGGGTATCGCTTCGGGGAAAAACACGCAACCACGATTGTTCAACAGCCCGCAACAGTTATAGACATTGATGCTCCATCTTCGATCCGCGTTGATTTTTCCTTGTTTTGGGATGTGTGGCAGAGGATTCATACGTTTTATATCGATAAATCTTCCATTGATACGCAGAAATTAGTATGGGGAGCAATTACAGGTATGGTCAATGCCTTGGACGATCCCTATACTGTCTTTTTACCTCCGAAAGAAAACAAAGAATTTAAAGATGATATTGGCGGTTCATTTCAGGGGATTGGCGCACAACTTGGGTTGAAAGATGGGAAAATTATCATCCAAACGCCTTTAAAAGGGAGTCCTGCTGAAAAAGCCGGGCTTCAGCCAATGGATTGGATTATTAAAGTTAATGACGAGGATACCGTCGGATGGACGTTAACGCAGGCAGTATCAAAGATTCGAGGTCCAAAAGGCACTAAAGTTATCTTATCTATTCTTCATGACAAAGCAGATAAACCAATAGATATTACGATAACCAGGGACGACATCGTTGTTCCGTCTGTTGAAAGTTGGATCAAGAAGCCTATGGATATAAAAGAGATAAGTGGAGTTGCGGGAGCAGCAAAGATACTCGGATCAAATAAACGCATTGCCTATATTGCTCTTTCTCGGTTTGGCGACCGGACGAATGAAGAATGGCTCAAGGCTGTCGCAACAGTTGTTGAGGACCAAAAGAATGGTGTTGCAGGGTTAGTATTTGATCTTCGGAATAACCCAGGAGGATATCTTGACGGAGCGGTGTTTATTGCAAGCGAATTTATAAAAAGTGGTACTGTTGTGACGCAAACCAATAGTGACGGAACGAAAGAAACACTGTCTGTTAATCGTAAAGGACAGCTAACGACCATTCCCATGGTGATACTTATCAATAAGGGGAGTGCATCAGCTGCAGAAATTGTTGCTGGGGCATTACAGGATTATAAGCGAGCGAAGATTGTTGGAGAAACTTCATTTGGTAAAGGTTCTGTTCAGTCACCGCAGGAGTTAAAAGGCGGAGCAGGGGTGCATATTACAACTGGAAAGTGGCTTCTTCCCAATGGCGATTGGATTCATAAAAAAGGAATTACCCCTGATGTTGAAGTTAAAATGGAGACATTTGAAGCAACTCAAGACGCGCAACTTGCAAAAGCAATTGAATTGTTACTTCAGTAATTACAGTTGACAGAAATAGATTATTCTTTATACTACAGTTGCATGCCTAAGATCGTTGAATGTGAGTCTATTATTCCTCTTTCAGATTTAAATGGGTCTTTACAGGCATTGATTAGAGGTGGAACATTGCAATGTGCTTCAGGGATGGCATGTGAAAGAAAATTACCTATAGTCGAAATCCATCAAAGAGATATTTCATGTGTGGGTCCTCAAAGTGACCGTTGCCCAAAAAAAGTTGTTACTGAAGATGCGATATAATGAGCGCTTCTGTTATTTTTTGCAGTTTTCCTTCCATGATAGCATCGATATTGTGAAAAGATTTATTGATGCGGTGGTCAGTGACGCGGTCTTGAGGAAAATTATACGTTCGTATTTTTTCGGCCCGCATACCTCTTCCAATAATTGAACGTTGTTCTGACAATGCTTGCGTTTGTTCTATTTCCCGTTTTTCCCAGAGTTTTGCTCGAAGAAGAGAAAGAGCAACTTGCCGATTTTGAAATTGATCTCGTTCTGATTGACAGGTGACAACAAGTCCGGTTGGTATGTGGCGAAGCCTGACAGCTGAGCTGACCTTATTGACGTTTTGTCCGCCTTTTCCTCCTGCTCGGTAAAATTCCCACGTGATATCTTCTGGATGTACTTCTATATCTGCCTCAGGAATTTCAGGGAGCGCCGCAACGGTTGCAGTGGATGTATGGATTCTTCCTTGGCGTTCTGTGGTGGGAACTCGTTGTACCCGATGGGTGCCTGCTTCATATTGGAGTTTAGTAAATGCACCCTCTCCGCGAATGCGAATTGCATTATCAGCTATTTGTTCTGTTTTCCACCCCAAGATGCTTGCATAGCGTGTGTACATCCGCATGAGATCCATAGACCAGATATGGGCTTCATTTCCGCCTGGACCTGCTCTAAACTCAAGTGTGACAATATTGGGATTCATAACATGATGGATCTACTTTGTTCCCATGAGCATTTCTCGTAGGGACTTGGGATTGCGAAGCTGTTCTTCACGCGCTTGTTTTTTCTTTTTCTTGTCAGCTAATAGTTGAGACGTAACTTTTGCAGCTGCCTGTTTTTGTTGGAAGCGTTCGACTCTCCCCATGGTATCAACAAATTTCATTTCACCGGTAAAAAAGGGATGGCATTTCGAGCAGATATCAATTTTTATTTCAGGCTTGCTTGCGCCGACTGTAAACGTGTTACCGCAGGCACACGATACTTTTGCGTCTTCATACCAAACTGGATGGATTGCAGCTTTCATTAGGGTATTTTACACTATTTTCCGAAGTTTTGAAATGGGGTGGTAGTGGATCCTGTGTTCGGCGATGAAAATACCAGCAAATATGAAGAATGCGCCGATTAAGAATGGGATCGTGATCGGCTCATGGAGCATGAAGTAGGAGAGGATGGATCCGGCAATAGGATCGATATAGATAAATAGTGAGGCTTCTGATGCTTGAATTTTTGATAATCCGTATGAGAAAAGGCCGTAGGCTATGGCACTGGAAAATACAGAACCGAAGATGATACCAGAGATACCTCGAGTATCGAGCATCGAGAAAAGAGTTGGATGTTGTAAGTATTCGAGAATTGCCGGGGGCAAAAACGAAATGGCGCTTATGACAAAGGCCCAGAACGTAAGAACAAGAGGATCATATTTTTGGAAAAGTGTTCTTCCGGTCAGCATACCGATGACACCGCTTATCGTTGCCAACACAATAAGAAAGTTTCCAAAAGCATTGCCGTCGAGTCCGTTGTAGTAGATTGGCTCAAGAACAATAGCAAGGATACCAATCGTTCCGATGATCATCCCAAGAACTTTATTGAATTTGAATTTTTCTTTAAGAAATAGGTATGCAAAGAGAAATACCATGATTGGTTGAGAGGAAGCTATCACGGGAACATTCATGGCAAGGGTCAGTTGAAGGCCAAGAAAAAAGAATGTGATATTTCCTGTAATACCAGTGAGGGCGTGGATAATAAGAAGTTTAAGATCCTTTTTATCATGGATCGGGAGTGCGAGTTTTTTCCGTAGCAGGATACCGAAGATAATTGAGGCGATGAAAAATCGTAAAAATGCGAGGGTAAACGGCGTAATGTTAGTGAGCGACCATTTGAAAATAGGGGAGGCAAATCCCCAAATGATGTTGGCGACAATAAGAGCAAGAACCCCCTTTTGGACAGGACTCATGATTTCAATTT